>DATBPW010000069.1:0-2136 GCA_036561125.1 Ramlibacter sp.
CATCAACGTGCGATCCGGGTCGGTGCCGAATTCGCGCATCAGCTCCTCGAGCATGCGCGGATGCGGCTTGCCGGCCGTCTCGTCGGCCGTGCGGGAGCCATCGAACACGCCATGCAGCTGCGACGATCGCAGCGCATCGTCGAGGCCGCGCCGCGACTTGCCCGTGGCCACCGCGAGCCAGTGATGCCGCGCCCTGAGCTCGCCCAGCATCGGCATCACGCCGTCGAACAGCACGAGGTCGTCCTGGTGCTTCATGTAGTGATGCCGGTAGCGTTCGCCGAGCTGCGGGTATTTCTCCTGCGGCACGTCGGGCGCCGCATGCGCGAGCGCCTGCATCAATCCCATGCCGATCACGTACGCCGCTTCGCGATCGCCGGGCACGGTGCCGCCGACATCGGCCACCGCGCGCTGGATGCAGCGCACGATGATCTTCGTGGAATCGAACAAGGTGCCGTCCCAATCGAAGGCGATCAGGTCAAAGCGGCGCGGCATGGGCGAGGAAATCCTGGAGCTCGGGCGGCAGCGGCGCTTCGAGGGTGACGCGCTCGCCGCTCGCGGGATGGTTGAACTGTAACCGCCATGCGTGCAGGAACATCCGCTTGAGGGCATTGCGCGCCAGCTGCTTGTTGAGTTCGAAGTCGCCGTACTTGTCGTCGCCCGCGATCGGATGGCCCGACGCCGCGAGATGCACGCGGATCTGGTGCGTGCGCCCGGTCTTGATGGTGACTTCGAGCAGCGTGAAGTCGTGCAACTTGCGCGCGACCTTCACGAGCGTGATCGCCCTCATGCCGTCCGGGTCGTCCTTGGCCACGACCTTCACGCGCCGCTCGCCGTCCGCCTGCAGGTACTTGTGCAGCGGCAGGTCGATCACCTTGCGGTTCGCCGGCCACGCGCCGCTCACCAGCGCGAGGTAGGTCTTGCCGGTTTCGCGTTCGCGGAACTGTTCCTGCAGCTTCGTCAGCGCCGAGCGCTTCTTCGCGACGAGCAGGATGCCGGAGGTCTCGCGGTCGAGCCGGTGGACCAATTCGAGCATCTTCGCGGTGGGCCGGGCCTGCCGCAGCTGTTCGATGACGCCGAAGCTCACGCCGCTGCCGCCATGCACAGCCACGCCCGAAGGCTTGTCGATCGCGATGAGGTGCTCGTCCTCGTACAGGACCGGGAACTCACGTGCCGGCGCCGCGCGTGTGGATTCTTTCGCGGCCACCCGCACCGGGGGGACACGGATGACGTCGCCGCTTTCCACACGCGTGTCGGCCGACGCGCGGCCCTTGTTCACCCTCACTTCGCCGCTGCGGATGATCCGGTAGACATGCGTCTTGGGCACGCCCTTGAGCTCGCGCACGAGGAAGTTGTCGAGGCGCTGGCCGGCGGCTTCCTCGCCGACTTCGAGCCATTTGACCTGCGCGGTTGCAGCCGGCGGCGCGCCCTCTATAATCCGTTTCACTGGCGTTGCGCCGTAAGTGGTTGATTTGGCGAGGAGTTTAGTCCACGCACTCGATCGCAGCGACGCCGGGAAGGTCGATGCCGCTGCGGCCCACTGCCGCAGGCGAGACCGACACCTTGAAACACCGATACGGAATACCGGCCCGCGAGAGTAGAAAGCTCGCGGGCGGATCGAAGCGAGAACAACGTGCTGTTGGCGTTCATCATGGCCTGCTGGCGGTGGCTCACGAGCCCCCTGCCGGCCGCCGCACTGGCGCCTTCGTATCCCGCGAGGCGCAGCCCCATCGCCGCATTGCCGGCAATGCGTGCGCGCCGCAGGCTTCTCGCCCCCATCCACGTGCCCTGGCAGCTTCGCTCGAGCCCACCGCTCGCGTAGCAGCCGCGCACGCATTCCCCGTCGTTTCGAGGCGTCGTCTTTCGGCATCGTTGCTCCGCAATGGAGCTGTGATGTTTGTTGGAAAAGAGAAGGTGACGCATGAAACGCATGCTCATTAACGCCACGCAGGCCGAAGAACGCCGGCTGGCCATCGTCGACGGGCAGAAGCTCCTCGACTACGAGATCGAGATCGAGGGGCGCGAACAGCGCAAGGGCAATATCTACAAGGCCGTGGTGACGCGCGTCGAGCCGTCGCTGGAGGCCTGCTTCGTCGACTACGGCGAGGATCGCCACGGCTTCCTGCCGTTCAAGGAAAT
>DATBPW010000070.1:0-13882 GCA_036561125.1 Ramlibacter sp.
AACCACGCCGGATGCGCTCGCCTGAGCGCACCGATCGTCAGCGCGGCCAGCGCCGGATAGATGAACAGCAGCACGAAATAATAGGAAAACGCCTGGTAGCGGATGTTGAACCACCAGTTGCGCAGCGGCTGCGCGCGCTCGGCGGGCCACAGCTTCTCGACGCAGAGAAACGCCACGTAGACGACCAGCGCCTGGCCCATCATCTGCGCGTAGAGCGTCGCGCCGTGCGCAATGTGCTCGAACATCACCGCGGGTCGTGCGTGTGGGTGTCGGCGATCGCGGCTGGATCGCCTCGGCGAACGCGGGCTAGCCCGTGCCCCCGACGACCAGGCCGTCGATGCGCAGCGTCGGCTGGCCGACGCCGACCGGCACCGACTGGCCCTCCTTGCCGCAGGTGCCCACGCCGGCGTCGAGCGCCAGGTCGTTGCCGACCATCGATACGCGCGTCAGCGCATCCGGGCCGTTGCCGATCAGCGTCGCCCCCTTGACGGGATACGTGAGCTTACCGTTCTCGACCTTCCACGCTTCGGTCGTCGAGAAGACGAACTTGCCGCTGGTGATGTCGACCTGGCCACCGCCGAAACTCACCGCGTAGAGACCGTCCTTCACCGACGCCAGGATCTCGGCGGGATCGTGCGTGCCGTTCAGCATCACCGTGTTGGTCATCCGCGGCATCGGCAGGTGCGCGAACGATTCGCGGCGTCCGTTGCCGGTGGCGCCCGAGTTCGTCAGTGCGCTATTGAGGCGGTCCTGCATGTAACCCTTGAGGATGCCGTCCTCGATCAGCACGGTGCGCTGTGTCGCATTGCCTTCGTCGTCGACATTGAGCGAGCCGCGGCGGTCGAGCATCGTGCCATCGTCGACGACGGTGATGCCGGGGGCTGCGACGCGCTCGCCGATGCGCCCCGAGAACGCACTGGCTTCCTTGCGATTGAAGTCGCCTTCGAGCCCGTGCCCGATCGCTTCGTGCAGCAGGATGCCGGGCCAGCCCGGGCCGAGCACCACGGTCATCTCGCCGGCGGGCGCGGGACGCGATTCGAGGTTCGTCAGCGCCGCAGTGACCGCGTCATTCACATATTCGTCGATCTTCTCGTCGTCGAAGTACGCAAGCCCGAAGCGACCGCCCCCCCCGCCGGTGCCCATCTCGCGCCGGCCGTTCTGCTCCGCGATCACCGTGACCGACAGGCGCGCGAGCGGGCGCACGTCGGCCGACAGCGTGCCGTCGGCGCGCGCGACCATCACCACGTCGTACTCGCTCGCCAGGCCCGCCATCACTTGCACGATGCGCGGGTCCTTGGCACGAGCGCGCTTCTCCGCACGCTCGAGCAATTGCACCTTGGCCGTGCTGTCCAGCGTCGCGATCGGGTCGATCGGGCCGTAGAGCGACCGGCCGCCTGCGACCTTCCTGTCGCCGACGCGCGCGCGGCCCTGACCGCCCGCCGCGCCGATCGTGCGCACGGTGCGCGCCGCATCCAGCAGCGACGCCTCGGAGATGTCGTCGGAATACGCGAACGCCGTCTTCTCCCCGCTGATCGCACGCACGCCCACGCCGGTGTCGATGCTGAAGCTGCCGGTCTTGACGATGCCTTCCTCGAGGCTCCAGCCTTCGCTGCGCGTGTACTGGAAATACAGGTCCGCATCGTCGATGTTGTGCTTGGTGATCTCCGCCAGCGCCCGGGCGAGGTGCGTTTCGTCCAGGCCGAAAGGTTCCAGCAGCAGGCGCTGGGCGGTGGCCAGCCGCTCGAGAGTGGGTTCGCGGGAGATCATGGGCTCATTCTAGGGCGCGGCCCCTGCCCGTGCCGCCGCCCGGGTTAGCCCCCTCGGGCTGCGCTGCAGAGTCCGCGCGACTCGAGATCGTCCAGCAACGCATCTGCCGACGGATACCGCTCGCCAGGCTTCTTGGACATCAGCCGGTCGACCACCGGCTGCAGTGCCGCGTGCGCGGGCGGCAGCGGTGGTGTCGGTGCGTTCAGGTGGTGCGCGAGGAGCACGTCGAGCGACTCCGCCCGGAACGGCCGCTGGCCCGCGAGCATCTCGAACATCATCACGCCGAGGCTGTAGAGGTCCGACAGCGGCGTGATCTCCTGGCCCGACGCCTGTTCCGGGCTGAGGTAGTACGGGGTGCCGACCACGTCGCCGTGGCGCGTCTGCGTCAACGCGAGATTCTCCTGCTCGAGGAGCGACTTGGCGATGCCGAAATCCGCCAGCGCGATGCTTCCGTCCGCGCGGCACATGATGTTCTCGGGCTTGAGGTCGCGGTGGATGATGCCGCGCGAGTGGATCGCGCCCAGCGCCTGCGCCACGTCGCGGACGATCCCGTTCACGCGTTGCTGCGTCATGCCGGCCCGGATCTCGGCACGCAGGTCGCCCTTCTCGAAATACTCCATCGCGATGTAGGCGTGGTCGTCCGTGAAGCCCTGGTCGTAGATGCGAATCACGTGCGGATGCTCGATGCGCGACAGCAGCGCGTACTCCTGGATGAAGCGCGACAGGTGCTCGCTCGTGGCCTTGCCGCTCGCGTCGAGCACCTTCAGCACGACGCGCAGCCGGTCGGATTCGCGCTCGGCGAGGAACACATCGGTCACCCCGCCCGAGCCGATCTTGCCCATCAGGCGATAGCCCTTCAGCCGCAGCGGCTCGCCCGAATCGAATGCATGTTCCTTGAACGCCGTGAGCTTGGTGCGCAGCGCGCCCTTCACGGCACGTGCGGTCATCTCCGAATTGACTTGCACCGCTTCGCGCACTTCGTCGGCGCGCTGTGCGAGTGTGTCCATCCCGTGCGCCCGATCATCGTCGTTCGCGTCCATCCCGACGATCTCGGCCACGTCCAGGAAGTTGTTCTTCGCTCGCACTTCCAGTGACGTGATCCCGCCTGTCTGCACGCCGGTGCCCGCGCGGTTGAGGACGACCGAGCTCGCCACGACGGTCCAGCCGAGTTCCTTGCTGGCCGATTCGATCCGCTCTGCGATGTTCACCGTGTCGCCGATCGGCGTGAGCTCGTGGGCCTGCGCCGCACCGACACGCGCGATCGTGACCTCGCCGAAGTGCAAACCGATGCCGATCGCGAACGGCGGCAGCCCGCGCTCCGCGAAGCGCTGGCCCAGCCACGACCTGAACTCGTGCGCCGCCAAGGCAATGCCGAGCCCGGCGGAAACCGCGCGGCGCGCGGCCGGCACCGGCCCGGCCGCGCCGGGCGCATCGGTGAACACCGCGATCAAGCCGTCGCCGATGAAACGCGGATAGCGCCCGCCGTTCTTGAGGACCGGCTGGGACACGCGGTCGAAATATTCGGTGAGGAGCCCGGCGACTTCGCGCGAGTCGAGCATCTCGGCAAGCGACGTGAAGCCGCGGATGTCCGAAAAGAGCACGGTCGCTTCGACCACCGTCTCAGCGACGGCATCGGCCGTCGGCTCGAGCGCGAACTTGTCCGGCAGCGCGCGGCCGCCGAGGCTTTCGTGGAACGCGCGGCGCAGGTGCTCCTCGCGATCGCGCACGGCGGAGTCGATGGTCGACTCGACCCGACCGCGCTTTTTCAACAGGCCGCCCAGCGCATCGAGGAGTTCGACGCGCGTGAACGGCTTGGCGAGGTAGTCGTCCGCGCCCGCCGTCATGCCGCGGCGCATGCTCGCGCGGTCGTCGAGCGCGGTCAGCAGCATGACCGACGTCGATGCGAGCCCGGGGTCGGATCGGATCGCGTCGAGCATCTCGAAGCCGTCCATCTGCGGCATCCCGATGTCCGAGATGATCACAGCGGGCCGCACTTGCCGCGCGCGTTCGAGCCCCTGGCGCCCGTCGGCGGCCGATTCGATCTCGTAGCCTTCCAGCTTGAGCATCCGGATGAGGTTGTTGCGGATGGCGTCGTCGTCTTCGACGACCAGGATCGTGGTCATGACGACACCCGCCGGAACAGCGCCGCGTCGTCGAGGTCCGCGAGCCCCGCATCGATGGCGCGCGCGAACACGTCGCGCGCCGCCGTGCCGAGCGGGCCGTCGAAGCCGGCACTGCGGGCCGCGTCGATCGCCAGGCGCGTGTCCTTCGCCAGCAGGGTCATGTGCGCGCGCGGGGCGTAGTCACCCGCGATCGCGCGGCGCATGCGATCGGAGCCGATCCAGCTCTGGCCGCTGGATTGTTCGATCACGTCGAGCGTGGTCGCCAGGTCCAGCCCCATGCGCTGCGCCAGCGCCAGCGCCTCGGCCGCGCCGGCGAGGTTGATCGCGGCGAGCAGGTTGTTCACAAGCTTCGTGCGCGCACCATCGCCGACGCGCTCGCCGATGCGGAAGACCTTGCGCGACAGCGCCTCGATCGCGGGCCGGTTCGCTTCGAACACAGCCTCCGGGCAGGCCACCATCAGGCTCATCGAGCCGTCGCGGGCGCGCGCCGGGCCGCCCGACATCGGCGCATCGATGGTCGCGATGCCGTGCGCCGCGAGCCGCGCCGCGATCCGCTGCGTGTCTTCGGGTGCGATGGTGGGACACAGCATCACTGCGGATCCGCTCGCGAGCGCGTGCACTGCGCCGCCGTCGCCGAACAGCACGTCACGCGACTGGTCCGCATCGACGACGCACACGACCAGCAGCGGGACATGGCTGGACGCCTCCGCTGCGCTGGTGCAGGCATGCGCCCCCAGCATTGCGAGCGCATCGACCTTGGCCCGGTCGATATCGTGCACGCGCACCGTCCAGCCCTGGCCGAGCAGGTTGGCCGCCATGCCGCCGCCCATGTTGCCGACGCCGACGATGCCGACCGTGCGCATGGCGACTCCTTAGCTCTGCACCAGCCGCTTGCTCTTCGCGATGGACATCAGCATGCCCAGCCCCATGCCGAGCGTCACCATCGCGGTGCCGCCGTAACTGAGGAAAGGCAGCGGCACGCCCACCACGGGCAGGATGCCGCTGACCATCCCCATGTTCACGAAGGCGTACGTGAACAGGATCATCGTGATCGACCCGGCCAGCAGCCGCGAGAACAGCGTCGATGCCTCGAGGGCGATCGCGAGCCCGCGCAGGATCAGGAACGCGAAAGCCGCGATCAGCATCAAGTTGCCCAGCAGGCCGAATTCCTCCGAGAAGCCGGCGAAGATGAAGTCGGTCGTGCGTTCCGGAATGAAATCCAGGTGCGTCTGCGTGCCCTGCATGAAGCCCTTGCCGAGGAAGCCGCCCGAGCCGATGGCGATCATTCCCTGGATGATGTGGAAGCCCTTGCCGAGCGGGTCGGTGGTCGGGTCGAGCAGCGTGCAGATGCGCTGCTGCTGGTAGTCATGCAGGATCGGCCAGCGCACGCCCTCGGCGCAGATGCGCCCTTCGAAGACCACGATCAAGGCGATCGCGACAAGCCCGAGCATCACCGGCGGCACGATCAGCTTCCACGACAGGCCGGCGAAGAAGATCACCGACAGCCCCGCCGAAAGCACGAGGATGGCCGTCCCGAGGTCCGGCTGTTTCACGATCAGCGCCACCGGAATCGCGAGCAGCACGCCCGCCACCGCGAAGTCGAGCGGGCGCAACTGTCCTTCGCGCTTCTGGAACCACCAGGCCAGCATCAGCGGCATCGCGATCTTCAGGATTTCGCTGGGCTGGATGACGACACCGATGTTCACCCAGCGTCTCGCGCCCTTCTTCGTGATGCCGAACACGGCGACGGCGACCAGCAATGAAACGCCGACGGTGTATGCGGGAATTGCGAAGCGCATCAGCTTCTGCGGCGGGATCTGCGCCGCCACGAACATGATCACGCCTGCGAGCGCCATGTTCCGCACGTGGTCCTGGAACCGGTTGCCGAAATCGTAGCCCGCGGAGTACATCGTGAGCATGCCGGCGCAGGCGAGGATGAACGCGCCGAACGCCAACGGGCCGTCGAAGCCTTGCACGAGGGGCGCGAGGCGCCGGCCGACGGAGGGCTGCTCGAAAACTGCGGACATGCCCGGCATTATCCGCGCTGGCATGATCGGCGCCATGGATTCCCCAGTGACGCACTTGCTGTATTTGCACGGGTTTCGTTCGTCACCGAAATCGACGAAGGCCCGCATGGTGGCGGCGCGGGTCGCGCAGCTTCACCCGGACGTGCAGTGGTGGTGCCCGCAGCTGCCGCCCTCGCCGGCCGCGGCGATGGATCTGGTGATGGATGGCATCGCATCGTGGCCGCGCGAGCGCATGGGCGTGATCGGCTCGTCACTGGGGGGCTTCTATGCGACTTGTGTCGCGCAGGCCTGCGATTGCCGCGCGGTGCTGCTCAACCCCGCGGTGGACCCGGCGCGCGACCTGGCCCATTCCATCGGCGAACTGACGGCCTGGCACGACCCCGGCGAGCACTTCTTCTTCGAAGCGCGGTTCGTCGACGAATTGCACACGCTCGCCGCCGGCGAGCTGCACCAGCCCGGGAAATTTTTCGCGGTGATCGCGAAAGGCGACGAGGTCCTCGATTGGCGCGAGATGACGGCTCGTTACAAGGGCGCGCGCATCAAGCTGCTGGAAGGCAGCGACCACGCGCTGTCCGACTTCGATTCGCACATCGGCGAAGTGTTCGCGTTCCTCGGGCTGGGCTGAGCAGCCCGCATCGCATGGGACAATCGCGCCCATGTTCGTTCTGTTCGAAGACGCAGGGAAATTCCTCGCGGGGCGCGTGCTGTCGGAGACCGACGCGTCCGCGCAGGTGGAGCTCGACAGCGGCAAGCGCGTCAAGGTCAAGTCCGCCAGCGTCCTGCTGAAATTCGACAAGCCCGCGCCGGCCGACCTGGTGCGTGAAGCCCAGGCCATTGCACCGACCATCGAGCTCGACCTCGCATGGGAATTCGCGCCCGACGAGGAATTCGGCTTCGCGGATCTCGCACGCGACTACTTCAGCGACAAGGCCGGCATCGAGCAGCAGGCCGCCGCCCTCTTCCGCCTGTTCGATGCGCCGCATTACTTCCGCCGCGCCGGGCGTGGGCGCTTTCGCAAGGCGGCGGCCGAGATCGTGCAACAGGCGCTCGCCGCGATCGAGAAGAAGAAACAGGTGCAGGCGCAGATCACCGGGTGGGCGAACGAGCTTGCCGCGGGCGACTGCCCGCAACCGATCCGCGACCAGCTTTATCGCATCCTGTTCAAGCCGGACAAGAACGCGCCCGAATACAAGGCCGTCGTCGAAGCGTCGCGCTCGACGCAGGTGGCGCCGCTCGCGCTGCTGCAGCGCGCGGGCGCGATCACGTCGCCCTACCAGTTCCATTTCAAGCGCTTCCTGTTCGAGAATTTCCCGAAAGGGACCGCGTTCCCGCAGCTCGCCCCGCCGCAAATCAAGGATGAACTGCCCGTCGCGGACGTCCAGGCCTTTTCGATCGACGATTCGAGCACGACGGAGATCGACGACGCGTTGTCGGTGCAAGGCCTGGGAACGGGCGCGGTCACCATCGGCATCCACATCGCTGCGCCCGGGCTGGCGATCCAGCCGGGCTCGCCGATCGACGCCGTCGCGCGCCAGCGGCTTTCGACGGTCTACATGCCGGGCTGCAAGATCACGATGCTGCCGGACGAGGTCGTGCAGGCCTACACGCTGCGCGAAGGCGCCGAGTGCCCCGCGGTGTCGCTGTATGCGACCTTCGACGAACAGACGTTCGCGCTGCAGGCAACGCAGACGAAGCTCGAGCGCGTGCCGATCACGATCAACCTGCGCCACGACCTGCTCGATTCGGCGGTGACGGAGCAATGGCTCGCCGCCACGCATCCGGGCGCCGAGCACCCGGTGGCGAACCTGCATGCGCCGCTCGCGTTCCTGCATCGGCTCGCGCAGCACCTGAAGAAATTGCGTGAGGCCGCGCGCGGCAAGCCGGAGAACTTCAACCGGCCGGACTACAACTTCCGCCTCGTCGGCAACGACGGGCCGGATCCCGTGGGCGACGAGCTCGTCGAGATCACCGTGCGGCGCCGGGGCGCGCCGCTGGACCTGATCGTCGCCGAGGCGATGATCCTGGCGAACAGCACCTGGGGCTCGTGGCTCGCCGAGCTCGGCGTGCCGGCGATCTACCGCAGCCAAGCCAGCCTCGCGCCGGGCGTAAAAGTGCGCATGGGAACGAAGGCCCTGCCGCACGCGGGCATCGGCGTGAAAAGCTACGCATGGAGCACGTCGCCGCTGCGCCGCTACACCGACTTGCTGAACCAGTGGCAGATCATCGCCGCGGCGCGGCACGGGAAGACGGCGGCCCTCGCCGCGCCGTTCAAGCCGAAGGACGCCGAACTGTTCTCGATCATCTCGGGCTTCGACGCTGCGTACACGGCCTACAACGGCCACCAGGCAACGATGGAGCGGTACTGGACGCTCAAGTCCGTGCAGCAGCAGGGCCTGGCCGAGATCGTGGGGACGCTGTTCCGCGAAGGCCTGGTGCGCGCGGACGCCATCCCGCTGGTGCTGCCCGTGCTCGGGGGCAACGACTTGCCGCGCGGCGCCCACGTCCGCGTGAAGCTGGGCGAGATCGACCTGATCACGCTCGACGTGAAGGGCACTGTCGTCGAGCGCCTCGACCTGCCGGCCGAACCCGAGGATGCCGGCGACGAAGGCGACGACGAGCCGGTGGCCGGCCCGATCGCCATCGCCGTCGACGTGAACGAAAGTGAAGACAGCCCGGCCGTGGCGGGCGACAATGCGGGTGGCGCATAGCGCCGCACATTTCCCGTTCGTGAACCTGCGCCAGTTCAGTACGTTGCAGATCGCGCTCGGCATCTCGCTTGCCGTGCATGCGGCCCTCCTCACTTTCCGTTTCGTGGATCCCGAGGGCTTCGACCGCGTGTTCGAGGACACGCCGCTCGAAGTCATCCTCGTCAACGCCAACCTCAACGACAAGCCGGACAAGGCGCACGCGATCGCGCAGGCGTCGCTGGCCGGCGGCGGCGAGGCGATCAAAGGGCGCGCGACGTCGCCCCTGCCGCCCTCCGCATTCACCGAATACGGCGACTCCGCCGAGAACATGCAGCGGCAGGCCGAGGTCCAGATGCTGCAGCAGCAAACGGTCCTGCTCGCGGAAAAGAAACACGAGCTGCTGGCGATGAAGCCGACGGAGGTCGCGCAAGCCTCGCCCGCGGAGCGCGCCGCGTTCGAAGACCGGCGCCGGCGACAGCTCAAGCTGCTGGCCGAGATCGAGCGGCGCATCAGCGAGGAGAACGCGCGGCCGCGCAAGCGCTACGTCACGCCGTCCACGCGCGAGGAGGTGTTCGCGATCTACTACGACGTGCTGCGCCGCAAGATCGAGGACAAGGGCACGCGCAATTTCCCGCAGCTCGCGGGCAAGCCGCTGTACGGCCAGCTCGTGCTGCAACTCACCGTCGGCTTCGACGGCCAGGTGAACGACACGATGGTGGAGCGCTCGTCGGGCAATCACCTGCTCGACCGGCGCGCGCAGGCGATCGCGCGCAGCGCCGGCCCGTTCGAGGCCGTGCCCGCGAAGGTCCAGGCGAAGCTGCTGCGCGACGGGTACAACCGCCTGGCCTTCATCCAGACGTTCACGTTCGCGCGCGACGGCACTTTCGAAACGCACCTGGTCGGCCGCTGATGGACTTGTACTGCGTCATGGGCAACCCGGTGGAACACAGCAAGTCGCCGTGGATCCACGCACGCTTCGCGCAGCTCACCGGGCAGGACGTTCGCTACGAGAAGCGGCTCGTGCCGGTCGGCGGCTTCGCGCAAGCAGTGCGCGCGTTTCGCGACGAAGGCGGCAAGGGGTGCAACGTCACCGTGCCGTTCAAGTTCGAGTCTCCCGCCATCGCGACGACGCTCACGCCGCGCGCGCAACTCGCGCAGGCCGGCAACACGCTGCGCTTCGACGGCGACGACGTGCTGGGCGACAACACGGACGGCGTCGGCCTGGTGAGCGACATCGAGCGCAACGCCGGCATCGCGATCCGCGGGTGCGACGTGCTGGTCGTCGGCGCCGGCGGCGCGGCGGCCGGCGTGCTCGGGCCGATGATCGAAGCCGGGCCGCGCCGCGTCGTCGTTGCGAATCGCACGGTCGACAAGGCGCGCGCGCTGGTGGCGCGTCATGCGCCATTGGCTGCGCAACACCGTGTGGAGATCGCAAGCTGCGAACCTGGCGCGATTGCCGGCGCATTCGACATCGTCGTCAACGCCACCGCCGCCAGCATGACGGGCTCGGGTGTGCCGGTCGCGGCCGCGGTGCTCAAGCCGCACGCGCTGGCCATCGACCTGATGTACGGGCCCGCGGCGCAAGGCTTCGTCGCCTGGGCGAACGAGAACGGCGCGACGGGCCGCGACGGCCTGGGCATGCTGGTCGAACAGGCCGCCGAAGCGTTCCTGCTCTGGCGCGGAGTGCGTCCACCCAGCGCGCCGGTGCTGGCTGAACTGCGCGCAACATTGCCATGAAAGCCTTCGCCCGCTGGATCGCGTTGTTCATCCTCGCGGGCTGCACGCTGGAGGTCTTCTTCATCGCGCGCATCGCGCTGGCTGCGAACCTCGATCCCGAATCCACCACCTTCCAGCGTTCCGAGGCTTGGCGCATCGCGCACGAGAAGGGGCGCGTGCGCTGGTCGCACGAGTGGGTCCCGTATGCGCGGATCTCCGACAACCTCAAGCGCGCGGTGATCGCGTCGGAAGACGACGACTTCGTGAACCACGACGGCGTCGAATGGGAAGCGATCGAGAAGGCGTGGGAGAAGAACCAGAAGGCCGAAGAGCGCGCCGCGAAGGTGCAGGCGCGTGCGAAGCCGAATGCGCCGCCGCGGCCCGTGAAGATCGTCGGGGGCTCGACGATCACGCAGCAGCTCGCGAAGAACCTGCTGCTGTCGGGCGAACGCTCGCTCGTGCGCAAGGGCCAGGAGATCGTCCTGACGTTCGCGCTCGAGCAGATGATGAGCAAGGAGCGCATCCTCGAGATCTACCTGAACAGCGTCGAGTGGGGTGAAGGCGTGTTCGGCGCCGAGGCTGCCGCCCGCCACTACTATCGCAAGAGCGCCGCGCAATTGACCCCCTACGAGGCCGCGCGCCTCGCCGTGATGCTGCCGCGCCCGAAGTACTTCGAGAAAGTGCCGAACTCCGGCTACCTGGCCGCGCGCGCGTCCACCATCGTCGGGCGCATGCACGCGGCGGAACTGCCGTGAACCCGCGCGACTATGCCGCGAAAGCGATGGGCCTGGTCCTGCTCGCGATCGTGCGCCTGCTCACCGGCGCGCAAGCGCGCTGGTACGGCTGCCCGCCGAAGGCGGAACAGCGTATCTACTTCGCGAACCACCAGAGTCATGCCGACCTGGTGATGATCTGGGCCGCCCTGCCCGAGGAATTGCGCGCGATCACGCGCCCCATCGCGGCCCGCGACTACTGGACGCGCTCGAAGTTCAAGCAGTGGATCACGACCGCCGTGTTCAACGCGGTCTACGTCGACCGCGAGCGCAAGGACGGCGAAGACCCGCTGCAGCCGCTCGCGCAGGCGCTGGAGCACGGCGACTCGCTCATCATCTTTCCCGAAGGCACGCGCGGCAACGCCGAGGAGCCGCAGCCGTTCAAGGCGGGGCTGTACAACCTCGCGCTGAAGTTCCCGCACGTCGTGCTGGTGCCGGCGTGGATCGACAACATCCAGCGCGTGATGCCCAAGGGCGAAGTGGTCCCGGTCCCTATCCTTTGTTCCGTGACGTTCGGCGCGCCCGTGCAACTCCAGCCGGGCGAAGACCGCACCGTGTTCCTCGATCGCGCGCGCAAGGCCGTGATCGCGCTGAGGGACTTGTGAGCCAGCAATTCCTGCGCAGCCTCACGCCGACGCAGCAGGTCGCCGCGCTGTTCCTCATCGTCTTCGGCATCCTCACGGTGGCCGGCGTCGCGGCGTTCCTGCTCACGTTCCGCCAGCGCGGCGCCGCCCGCGGCGAACGCTGGCAGGCGGAGCTGAAGAACTTCCGCCGCCTGCTGGGCACCTCGTGGATCATGGTGCTCGTGTTCTGGATCGCGTGGGCCGCGGGCGAGATCGTGGCCGACGTGCTGTTCGCGCTGATCTCGTTCTTCGCGCTGCGCGAGTTCATCACGCTGTCGCCCACGCGCCGCGGCGACCACCGCAGCCTGGTGCTCGCGTTCTTCGTCGTGCTGCCGGTGCAGTACTGGCTGGTGGCGACGCGGCACTTCGACCTGTTCACCGTCTTCATCCCGGTCTACGTGTTCCTCGCGATCCCCGTCGCGGGCGCGCTGGGCGGCGACACGCAGCGCTTCCTCGAGCGCAACGCCAAGCTGCAATGGGGCATCGTGGTGTGCATCTACGGCCTGTCGCACGTGCCCGCGCTCATGCTGCTGGACTTGCGCGGCTACGAAGGCAAGGGCGCGTTCATGGTGTTCTTCCTCGCGATCGTCGTGCAGTCGTGCATGCTGTTGCAGCACCTGCTCGCACGCGGCCTGAAGCGCGGGGCGAGCATCCCCACGGTGAGCAGCAGCTTCAACTGGTTCTCGTGGCTGCTCGGCGTCCTGCTGGGGAGCATCGTCGGCGCGCTGTTCTCGTTCATCACGCCGTTTCGCGCGTGGCAGGCGGTGGCGCTCGCGTTCATCGCCTGCGTCGCGGGCTCGATGGGTCACCTCGTGATGAAGGCACTCAAGCGCGATCGCGGCGTGACGGCCTGGGGAGCGCGTGAGCTCTCCGTGACCGGCGCGAACGGGCTGCTCGATCGCGTCGATGCGCTCTGCTTCGCCGCGCCGATCTTTTTCCATTCGGTCCGCTGGTATTTCGGGGCATGATGGCAGCGCCATGAGGATCCTCGGCATCGACCCCGGCTTGCGGACCACCGGCTTCGGCGTGATCGACGTCGACGGCCACTCGCTCGCGTACGTCGCGAGCGGCACCATCACCACGTCGCACGTCGAGCGCGGCGACCTGCCGGCGCGCCTGAAAGTGCTGTACGAGGGCATCGGCGAAGTGAAATCGCGCTATGACCCCGACGTCGCCGCCGTCGAGATCGTGTTCGTCAACGTGAACCCCCAGTCCACGCTGCTCCTGGGACAGGCGCGCGGCGCGTGCGTGACCGCGTTGGTCTCGTGCAACCTCGCCGTGGCCGAATACACGGCGCTGCAAATGAAGCAGGCGGTCGCGGGTCACGGCAAGGCCGCCAAGGCGCAGGTGCAGGAGATGGTCAGGCGGCTGTTGAAACTGCCCGGCCTGCCCGGCACCGATGCGGCCGATGCGCTCGGTTTGGCGATCACGCATGCGCACGCGGGCGCGTCGCGCGACCGGCTCGCGGCCGTCACGACGATTTCGCGCAAGACGAGCGGGACGTACCGGCGCGGGCGCAGCTATTGATGCGTTCAGGCGATCCGCTGCGCGATCAGCACCGCGAAGAAGACGAAGCCGGCAACGATGGCCGTCAACAAGGTGCGTAATCCGAATTTGCGGTAGCGAAGTTTGCCGGTGAAGGCGTACATCAGGAACGACACCGCCGACGCCATCAGCAACAGCAGCATCAGGAAGCGGAAGACGGCCATCGAGGGCGCGCTACCAGGCGCGCGCGGGTTGCGCGAAGCCCACGGGCGCGAGCTTCTCGTCGGCGAACGTGACGACCTCGAACGCGCCGGGCTGCGCGAGCAGTTCGCGCAGCAGCCGGTTGTTCAGCGCGTGGCCCGAGCGGAACGCGCTGTACGACGCGAGCATCGGCTTGCCGACAAGGTACAGGTCGCCCATCGCATCGAGCATCTTGTGCTTGACGAACTCGTCGTCGTAACGCAGGCCTTCGCTGTTCAGCACGCGGTAGTCGTCGACGACGATGGCGTTGTCCATGCCGCCGCCCAGGCTCAGGCCGCGCGAACGCATCATCTCCACGTCGCGCGTGAAGCCGAACGTGCGGGCCCGCGCGATGTCGCGCGCATAGTTGCCGGTGCCCAGGTCGAACTCGACGCGCTGCCCGGTGGAGCTGACCACGCGGTGGTCGAAGTCGATCTCGAA
>DATBPW010000071.1:0-3737 GCA_036561125.1 Ramlibacter sp.
GCGCAACGCGATCCTGCTGGGCAACGCGGCCGCGCACCACGCGGGCGCGACGACGCTGCTCGCGCTCGCGAACTGGATCGGTGAGCGCACCGGCGCGAGCGTCGGCTACCTCACCGAAGCCGCCAACACGGTCGGCGCGCAACTCGTGAACGCGATGCCCGGCGACGGCGGCATGAACGCCGGCCAGATGCTGTCGGGCGCCCTCAAGGCCGCGATCCTGCTGAACGTCGAGCCCGAGTTCGATTCCGCCGCCGGCGCCGATGCCAAGGCGGCGCTCGGGCGGGCGCAGATGGTCGTGACGCTCAGCCCGTTCAAGGCGAACATGGATTTCAGCGACGTGCTGCTGCCCATCGCGCCGTGGACCGAGACACCCGGCACGTTCGTCAATGCCGAAGGCCGTGTGCAATCGTTCCACGCCGTGGTCAAGCCGCTGGCCGACACACGCCCGGGCTGGAAGGTGCTGCGCGTGCTGGCCAACATGCTCGGCCTGCCAGGCTTCGAGTACGAATCGGCGCAGGACGTGCTCGTTGCCGCGCGCGGCGACCAAGACGCGCAGCAGCCGACGGTGCAGGGCGGCTTGCTGTCGAACCAGACGACGGCGGCGCTCGACATGAATGTGCAGGCGGGCAAGCCCGTCACGGCGGCGATCTACCAGCTCGATCCCGTCGTGCGCCGCGCGCCGTCGCTGCAGCTCACCGCCGACGCGCAAGCCACGCGCCAGCCGCAGGAAGGAGTGCCGGCATGATCGACACGCTCTACGGCTTCGGCAACGGCCTTCTCGCCGCGCCATGGTGGACGGCCGCGGGCTGGCCCGTGATCTGGGCGCTGATCAAGATCATCGTGGTGGTCGCGCCGCTGATGGGCTTCGTCGCCTACCTCACGCTGTGGGAGCGCAAGGCCATCGGCTTCACGCAGGTGCGCGTGGGCCCCAACCGCGTCGGCCCGGCCGGCCTGCTGCAGCCGATCGCGGATGCGCTCAAGCTGATCACGAAGGAGATCATCCTTCCCGCCGCGTCGAGCAAAGGCCTGTTCTACCTCGGGCCGATCATGACGATCATGCCCGCGCTCGCCGCGTGGGCCGTGATGCCGTTCGGGCCCGACGTCGCGGTGTCGAACATCAACGCCGGCCTGCTGTTCCTGATGGCGATCACGTCGATCGAGGTGTACGGCGTGATCATCGCGGGCTGGGCTTCGAACTCCAAGTACGCGTTCCTCGGCGCGCTGCGCGCGTCGGCGCAGATGGTGAGCTATGAGATCGCGATGGGCTTCGCGCTGGTCGTGGTGCTGATGGTCACGGGCTCGCTGAACATGACCGAAGTCGTGATGAGCCAGTCGCGCGGCATGGGCGCCAACATGGGCCTGAACTTCCTGTCGTGGAACTGGCTGCCGCTGCTGCCGATCGCCGCCGTCTACTTCATCTCGGGCCTGGCGGAGACCAACCGCGCGCCGTTCGACGTGGTCGAGGGCGAATCGGAAATCGTCGCCGGCCACATGATTGAGTACTCGGGCATGAGCTTCGCGATGTTCTTCCTCGCGGAGTACGCGAACATGTGGCTCGTCTCGATCCTCGCGACGACGATGTTCCTGGGCGGCTGGCTGTCGCCCTTCGCCGCGCTCGATTTCATCCCCGGCTGGATCTGGCTGGGCATCAAGACGTTCTGCGTCGTGACGGTGTTCCTGTGGGCGCGCGCGACGTTCCCGCGCTACCGCTACGACCAGATCATGCGCCTGGGCTGGAAGATCTTCATCCCCGTCACGCTCGTGTGGCTGGTGGTGGTCGGCCTGTGGATGCAGACTCCCTACAACATCTGGAAGTGACATGGCAGCAACCGTCACACAACCCACCCAATCCAGTTTCTCGCTCGGCGACTTCGTCCGCAGCTTCGCGCTGTGGGAGCTGTTCAAGGGCATGGCGATCACGGGCAAGTACATGTTCGCCCGCAAGATCACCGTGCAGTTCCCCGAGGAAAAGACCCCGCTGTCGCCGCGCTTTCGCGGCCTGCATGCGCTGCGCCGCTACGAGAACGGCGAAGAGCGCTGCATCGCCTGCAAGCTGTGCGAGGCCGTGTGCCCCGCGCTGGCGATCACGATCGAGTCCGACCAGCGCGCCGACGGCACGCGCCGCACCACGCGCTACGACATCGACCTGACCAAGTGCATCTTCTGCGGCTTCTGCGAAGAAAGCTGCCCGGTCGACTCCATCGTCGAAACCCACATCCTCGAATACCACGGCGAAAAGCGCGGCGACCTGTACTTCACCAAGGACATGCTGCTGGCCGTCGGCGACCGGTACGAGAAGGAAATCGCCGCGAGCAAGGCGGCCGACGCCCCCTACCGTTAATGCACCGATAAACACCATGGACACCCGCGGCGCATTCTTCTACCTCTTCTCGGCGATCCTGCTGGTCTCGGCGTTTCGCGTGATCACCGCGCGCAACCCGGTGCACGCCGCGCTGTTCCTCGTGCTGGCGTTCTTCCAGGCGGCGGCCGTCTGGCTGCTGCTCAAGGCCGAATTCCTCGCGATCGCGCTCGTGCTCGTCTACGTCGGCGCCGTGATGGTGCTGTTCCTGTTCGTCGTGATGATGCTCGACATCGACGTGAGCAAGTTGCGCGCGGGGTTCTGGAAGAACTTCCCTGCCGCCGCGATCGTCGGCGTGGTCATCGCTCTCGAGATGGCGGGCGTGCTGATGGGCGGCTTCCGGCCCGAGGAACCGCGCGCGTTCCCCGCTGTCGCGCAAGCCGCGGCGGCCGGCGTGCAGTTCTCGAACACGAAGGAACTCGGCAAGCTGCTGTACAGCAGCTACCTGTTCCCGCTGGAGATCGCCGCGGTGATCCTGCTCGTGGCCATCATCGCCGCCATCGCGCTGACGCTGCGCCAGCGCAAGGACTCCAAGCACACCGACCCGGCGCAGCAAGTGCGCGTGAAGGCGCGCGACCGCATGCAGGTGGTCAAGCTGCCGCCCGTCACCGCCCGGCCCGCGGCCGCACCGGCGCAAGCCGCGGAGAACAAGGCATGAGCCTCACACTGGGTCACTTCCTGTCGCTCGGCGCGATGCTGTTCGCGCTGTCCGTCATCGGCATCTTCCTGAACCGCCGCAACCTGATCGTGCTGCTGATGTGCATCGAGCTGATGCTGCTCGCGGTCAACATGAACTTCGTGTCGTTCTCGTACTACCTGGGCGACATGCACGGGCAGGTGTTCGTGTTCTTCATCCTCACCGTGGCCGCGGCGGAATCCGCGATCGGCCTGGCGATCCTGGTGCTGCTGTTCCGCAACCGCAGCACGGTCAACGTCGCCGAAATCGACAGCATGAAGGGTTGATCCGATGGCGCTTTCCACATCCATCCTGCTGATCATCGCGCTGGCGCCGCTAGTCGGCTGCCTGCTGGCCGGCTTCCTCGGCAAGCAGATCGGCCGCGCGGGCGCGCACAGCGTCACCATCCTGGGCCTCGCGATCTCCTGCGCCCTGTCGTTCTACGTGCTGTACCAGCTGGTCTGGGGCGGCGCGGCGACGTTCAACGAGAACGTCTACACCTGGCTCCAGGTCGGCGGCTACGACATGCACGTCGGCTTCCTGATCGACCGGCTGACCGCGCTGATGATGGTCGTGGTCACGTTCGTGTCGCTGATGGTGCACGTGTATACGATCGGCTACATGGCCGAGGATCCCGGCTATCAGCGCTTTTTCAGCTACATCGCGTTGTTCACGTTTTCGATGCTGATGCTGGTGATGGCG
>DATBPW010000072.1:0-3410 GCA_036561125.1 Ramlibacter sp.
ATCGCCGGCAGTTCCGTGGCGGCGTCCGTGAGCAACTCGCCGCGCATTTCGACCCCATCGGCGCCGGCGTCGAGCGCGATGCGCGCGAATGCCGCTTGCCCATCGCGGCGCACTTCAGTGGCGCCGTACGCCGACAGGGACACGAGGACTTCCTGCATGTCACGCCGGCGCCGTGTGATGCACCGGATGCGCTGTCAGGATCTGCCCCAGGAACTGGCGCGTCTTCTCGTGTTGCGGCTGCGTGAAGAATTGTTCGGGCGGCGCCTCTTCGAGGATGCGCCCGTCGGCCATGAAGACGATGCGGTCGGCCACGCGCCGCGCGAATCCCATCTCGTGCGTGACGCACAACATCGTCATGCCTTCGTCCGCGAGGCCGATCATCGTGTCGAGCACCTCGTTGACCATCTCGGGATCGAGCGCGGAGGTGGGTTCGTCGAACAACATGATCTTGGGCGTCATGCACAGCGCGCGCGCGATCGCCACGCGCTGTTGCTGCCCGCCGGAGAGCTGGCTCGGGTACTTCTGTGCCTGCTCGGGGATGCGCACGCGCGTGAGGAACTTCATCGCGGTGGCCTCGGCCTCCTCGCGCGAGACGCCGCGCGTGCGCATCGGTGCGAGCGCGCAGTTCTGCAGGATCGTCAGGTGCGGGAACAGGTTGAACTGCTGGAACACCATGCCGACTTCGGCGCGCACCTTCTCCACCGCCTTCTTGCCGGCAGTGAGCTCGATGCCGTCGACGACCACGCTGCCCTTCTGCACCGTCTCGAGCCCGTTGATGCAGCGGATCAGCGTGGACTTGCCCGACCCCGACGGCCCGCAGATCACGATGCGCTCGCCGGCGCGCACCTGCAGGTCCACGTCGGCGAGCACCTGGAACTTGCCGAACCACTTCGCCACGCCTTGCAGGCGGATGATCGGTTCGCCGAGGGAGCGGGCCGCGCCGTCCATCACTGCATCTTCGGCAGGTCGGTGTCGAGCCACTTGCGATACAGCTTGTTCAGCCCGCCGCTCGCCGTCTCCTTCGTCACGAAGTCGTTCACCGACTTCAGCAACGCCTCCTGGCCGGGCCGCATCGCGATCGCCATCTCCTGCTGCTTGAGCGTGAACTTTGGCTCGAACTGGCCGGGCATGCGCTTGTTGATCTGCGCCGCGACGGTGGTCGAGCAGCCGATCGCATCGACCTGGCCCGAGATCAGCGCCTGCATCGCGGACGCGTCGTCGTCGAAGCGGCGGATCTCGGTGCCTTGCGGCGCGATCTGCGTCACGGCGATGTCCTGCGTGCTCGCGCGCGCGACGGCGATCTTGTAGGGCTTCAGGTCGGCGGGGCCCTTGATCGCATCCTTCTTCGGCGCGAGCAGCACGATCGTCGCGGCGGAGTAGGGCTTGGAGAACTGCACTTGCTTCGCGCGGTCGGGCGTGACGGCCAGCGACGCGATCAGCAGGTCGACCTTGTTCGTCAGCAGGTAGGGGATGCGGTTCGGGCCCGTCACGGGCACGAGGTTCACCTTCACGCCCCAGTCCTTGCCGAGCAGGCGCGCGACGTCGGCGTCGTAGCCGTCGGGCTGGTTCTGCGCGTTGGTCGTGCCGTACGGCGGGAAGTCGACCAGCAGGCCGACGTTGATCTCGCCTCTCTTCTTCAATTCGTCGACAGTTTGCGCGGCGGCGGGCAGGGCGGTGGTCACCGCGACGGCGGCGATGCCGAGCGCTGCGAAGGCGCGGCGGGTGATGCGTGTTGTCATGGTTGTCTCCTGGGGTTGAAATTGAAAGATGTCAGCGAGCGTAGGCACGTGCCTGCCGCCGCTCGAGGCGCCCGGCCAACAGCGACAGCGGCCAGCAAAGCACGAAGTAGATCCCCGCGACGAGGCTGAAGATGTACAGCGGCTCGAACGTGGCGTTGTTGACGATCTGCCCCGCGCGCGTGACCTCGGCGAAGCCGATGATCGCCGCGAGCGACGTGCCCTTGATGACCTGCACAAGATAGCCGACGGTGGGCGGCACGGCAATTCGCCAAGCTTGCGGGAGGATGACGTCGCGCATGCGCGACGTGTAACTCAGGCCGAGCGCCTGCGACGCTTCCCATTGCCCGCGCGGCACGGCTTCGATGCAGCCGCGCCAGATCTCGCCGAGGAACGCGCTGGTGTTCAGGATGAGCGCGAAGCTCGCCGCGAGCCACGGGTTGAGGTTGATGCCCAGCACCGGCGCACCGAAGAACACGAGGAACAGCTGCAGCAGCAGCGGCGTGCCCTGGAACAGGCGCACGAAAGCCGTGGCGATGCCGCGAATCGCGCGCGCGTCCGCGACACGCGCGAGCGCCACGATGAGCCCGCCGATCGCGCCGCCGATGAACGCGACCAGCGACAACGCGATCGTCCAGCGCGCGGCCTCGATGATGAACAGGACGTCGGACAGGCCGAAGGTGCGCATCAGCGGCGGTCCGGGTAATCGAGCGCCATGCGATACACCACCTTGAACAGCGCGGAGAAGACGAGCGTGAGCAGCAAGTACACCACCGCGACCACGATGTAGATCTCGAAGCTGCGGAACGTCTGCGATTGCAGGTTGGCTGCGACCGACATGAGATCGTCCGCGGAAATCGCGGAGACGACCGCCGAGCTGAGCATGAGCAGGATGAACTGGCTGGTGAGCGCGGGGAAGATCGTGCGCAGCGCGGGCTTGAGGATGATGTGCCGGAAGACCTGGTGCGGGCGCAGGTTCAGCGCGAGCCCGGCCTCGATCTGCCCGCGCGGGATCGACTGGATGCCCGCGCGGATGATCTCCGTTGCGTACGCGCCGAGGTTCACCACCATCGCGACCAGCGCCGCGTTGTGCGCGGACCAGCGCAGGCCCAGTGCAGGCAGCCCGAAGAAAAAGAAGAACAGCTGCACCAGGAACGGCGTGTTGCGAATGAGCTCGATGTACGCGTTGACGACCCAGCGCAGCGCCGCCGGCCCCGACGTCTTCGCCCATGCGCACAGCACGGCGACGGCAAGGCCGATGGCCGTGGCCGTGAGCGACAACTGGATCGTGATCCACGTGCCCCGCACGAGGAGGGGCCACGCCGCGAAGACGTCGTGGAACTGGAAGGTGTAATGCAAGGCGGAAGCCGGGCACGCCCGGCGGTGGCTGACCGATCAATTATGAACGGGTTGCGCCAGCGCCGGGGTGCGCGCACCGGCCGGGGACACCGGCCGACGCGTCGCCTGCTCGTCAATCGGCTGAGCGGCTCAAGCCTTCTTCACCCAGGAATTGCACCAACCGTTCGCGGACACGAGCTTGCTGCCGAACACCGCGCACGGACCTTCCTTGGCATTCGCGGCGCCCGAGTAGAACTGGCAGCCGCCGCACTTCTCGCTGTTGTTGTGCTTGGGAAACTTCTTGCCATCGGCCTTCGTCGTGTCTTCGACGTAGCC
>DATBPW010000073.1:0-4119 GCA_036561125.1 Ramlibacter sp.
GCGAGGAGGAGTCGTTCTGATGATCGAACTCCACAGCCCGCACGAAGCCGCGCAATGGCTGCATGCCCGCGTGTCGGGCGCGCTGCAGTGCGACAGCCGCAAGGTGGGCCGCGGCGACGGCTTCATCGCATGGCCCGGCGCGGCGACCGACGGGCGTATTCACGTGGCGTCGGCGCTGGCACAGGGCGCGGCCGCGTGCCTCGTCGAAGGCGAGGGCGTCGAAGGATTCGATTTCGATTCGGATGCGATCGCGTCGTACGCGCAGCTGAAGCGCTCCACCGGGCCGATCGCCGCCGAGTACTACGGCCACCCGACGGACCGGCTTGACGTGCTGGCCGTCACCGGCACGAACGGCAAGACTTCCACCGCGTGGTGGCTGGCGCAAGCGCTGTCGAACGCGGGCATCGCGTGCGGCGTGATCGGCACGCTTGGCACCGGGCATCCGCCGCACGTGGAGTTCGTCGGCCTCACGACGCCCGACCCCGTGCTGCTGCAAGGGCGCTTCCGCCAGTTCGCCGACGGCGGCGCCAAGGCGTGCGCCATCGAGGCTTCGTCGGTGGGCATCGTCGAGCGGCGGCTGGACGGCACGCGCATCCGCGTGGCCCTGTTCACGAATTTCACGCAGGACCACCTCGACTACCACGGCACGATGGACGCGTACTGGGACGCGAAGGCCGAGCTGTTCCGCTGGCCCGGGCTGCAGGCGGCCGTGGTGAACATCGACGACGAGAAGGGCCGTGCGCTCGCGAAGACGCTCGAAGGATCGCGATTCGAGCTGTGGACGCTCTCGTGCGCGGAGCCCGCGCGGCTCACCGCGCGCAACATCGGTTACGGCGACGGCGGCCTGCGCTTCGACGTGTGCGAAGGCACGCGGTCGGTCCCGCTCGCGACGAACGTGATCGGGCAATACAACGTCTCGAACCTGCTCGGCGTGATCGCCGCGATGCGTGCGATGGATGTGTCGCTCGAAGATGCGGTGAATGCATGCAGCGAGCTGCTGCCCGTGCCCGGCCGCATGGAGCGCCTCGCGCAGGCCGGCAAGCCGCTCGTCGCTGTGGACTACGCGCACACCCCCGACGCGCTCGACAAGGCGCTCAATGCGTTGCGCCCGCTCGCGCAGCAGCGCGGCGGCGAGCTGTGGTGCGTGTTTGGCTGCGGCGGCGACCGCGATGCGACGAAGCGCCCGCTGATGGCCGCGGTCGTCGAAAAGAACGCGGACCACGTCGTGGTGACCAGCGACAACCCGCGCAGCGAAAAACCCGAGAACATCATCAGCCAGGTCCTGCTCGGCCTGTCTCACGCGCAGTGCGTCGAAGTGCAGGCCGACCGCGCCCGGGCGATCGCGGAGACGATCGCCGCGGCCCAGGCGAGCGACGTGATCCTCATCGCCGGCAAGGGTCACGAGGACTACCAGGAGATCGCTGGCGTCAAACACCCGTTCTCCGACCAGGCCGAAGCGCGCCGCGCGCTCGATGCGAGGGCCGCCGCATGAACGGCTCGATGATGACGCTCGCACTCGCGCTGCAATGGATTCCGCAGGGCACGCTCGTCGGCGACGGCAATGTCGCGGTGTCGCGCGTGCACAGCGACACGCGCACGCTCGAAGCCGGCGACCTGTTCGTCGCGCTCGAGGGCGAGCGCTTCGATGCGAACGACTTCCTCGCCGACGCGAAGCAAAAGGGCGCGGTCGCCGCGATCGCGCACCGCGGCCGCCTGCCGGCCGGCATGCCGGGCATCGAAGTCGACGACACGAAACTCGCGCTCGGGCAACTCGCGGCCGGCTGGCGCTCGCAATTCTCGCTGCCGCTCATCGCGGTGACCGGCAGCAACGGCAAGACGACGGTGACGCAGATGATCGCGTCCATCCTGCGCGCGTGGCAGCCGCAGGACATGCTCGCGACGCAAGGCAACCTGAACAACGACATCGGGCTGCCGCTCACGCTGCTGCGCCTGCGTGCGTCGCACAAGGTGGCGGTCGTCGAGCTCGGGATGAACCACCCGGGCGAGATCGCCTACCTCGCGGACATCGCGAAGCCGACCGTCGCGCTCGTGAACAACGCGCAGCGCGAGCACCAGGAATTCATGGCGACCGTCGAGGCGGTGGCGCGGGAGAACGGCTCGGTGTTCTCGTCGCTTGCAGCGACCGGCGTCGCCGTGTTCCCCGCGGCGGACGAATTCACGCCGGTGTGGAAAGAGATCGCGGGCTCGCGCCCGTCAATGACTTTCGGCGATGCGCAATCGCACGCCGACATCGTTCTGGCCGGGGCTGAATGGCAAGACGGCCACTGGGACGTGCGGGTGGCAACACCTTGCGGCCCGGTGGGCTACCGACTCCATATCGCCGGCCGCCATAACGTGCGCAATTCGCAGGCGGCAGCGGCCTGCGCGCTCGCCGCGGGTGTGCCGCTGCGGGCGATTGCGCAGGGACTCGAAGGGTTCGAGCCGGTGAAGGGCCGCTCCCGCGCCGTCACCGTGACGGTCGGCGGCCACGCGATCACGCTGGTCGACGATACGTACAACGCGAATCCCGACTCCGTCCGCGCGGCGCTCGACGTGCTCGCGGAATTGCCCGGCCCGCGGCTGGCGGTGCTCGGCGACATGGGCGAGGTCGGCACGCAAGGCCCGCAGTTCCACGCCGAAGTGGGCGGGCACGCGCGCACGCTGCGCATCGACAAGGTGTTCACGCTCGGCGAGCAGGCGGTCGCGATGAAAGGCACGCACTTCGCGGAGATCGACGCGCTGAATCGCGCGGTCCGCGCCGAATTGCCGCAAGTCGCCAGCGTGCTCGTGAAGGGTTCGCGCTTCATGAAGATGGAGCGCGTGGTCGACGCGATCCTGCAGGAGGGAGCAAGGCATGCTGCTTAGCCTCGCGACCTGGCTGCAGACGCTCGGGCCCGAGTTCGGCTTCGTGCGCGTGTTCCAGTACCTCACGTTCCGCGCGGTCATGGCGGCGATGACGGCGCTGCTGATCGGCCTCGTCGCGGGCCCGGGTGTGATCCGCTACCTCACCGAATTGAAGATCGGCCAGCCGGTGCGCGGCTACGGCATGGAGACGCACCTGGTCAAGAGCGGCACGCCGACGATGGGCGGCGTGCTGATCCTGATCTCGATCATCATCTCCACGCTGCTGTGGTTCGACTGGACCAACCGCTTCGTGTGGATCGTGCTGGTGGTGACGCTCGGCTTCGGCGCGATCGGTTGGGTCGACGACTGGCGCAAGGTCGTGCGCAAGGATCCCGAAGGCATGCGCTCGCGCGAGAAGTACTTCTGGCAGTCGCTGATCGGGCTGCTCGCGGCGCTGTATCTGGTCTTCAGCATCTCCGAGAGCTCCAACTGGCGCGTGATCCAGCTGTTCTACACGTGGGTGGCGTCGGGCTTCGACGTGAACCTGCCGCCCAAGGCCGGCCTGCTCGTGCCGTTCTTCAAGGAGATGAGCTACCCGCTCGGCGTGTTCGGCTTCGTGATCATGACGTACGTCGTGATCGTCGGCTCCAGCAATGCCGTGAACCTCACCGACGGACTCGACGGCCTCGCGATCATGCCCGTGGTGATGGTCGGCTCGGCGCTCGGCGTCTTCGCGTACGTCACCGGCAGCGCGGTCTATTCCAAGTACCTGTTCTTCCCGCACATCCCCGGCTCGGGCGAGCTGTTGATCTTCTGCGCGGCCATCGCGGGCGCGGGGCTCGCGTTCCTGTGGTTCAACGCCTATCCCGCGCAGGTGTTCATGGGCGACGTCGGCGCGCTCGCGCTGGGCGGCGCACTCGGCACGATCGCGGTGATCGTGCGGCAGGAGATCGTCCTCGCGATCATGGGCGGCATCTTCGTCGTGGAAGCCGTGTCCGTGATGCTCCAGGTCGCCTATTTCAAGTACACGAAGCGGCGCTACGGGCAGGGGCGGCGCATCCTGCTGATGGCGCCGCTGCATCACCACTTCGAGAAATCCGGCTGGACCGAGACGCAGGTCGTCGTGCGGTTCTGGATCATCACCATGCTGCTTTGCCTCGTCGGCCTGTCGACGCTGAAACTCAGATGAAAGGCCAGCACGTCCTCGTCCTCGGCTGCGGGATCTCCGGATTCGCGATCGCGCAGTGGTGCGTGCGCGAAGGCGCGAACGTGACG
>DATBPW010000074.1:0-3094 GCA_036561125.1 Ramlibacter sp.
TTCGTGCTCGCCGACACGCCGCAGCCCTGGCCGAAGTTCGAAGGCATCACCGCCGATTTCGCCTACATGCGCCTGCACGGCTCGACGGAGCTCTACCACAGCCGCTACACGCACGAGGAGCTGGCGCACTGGGCCGCGCTCATCCGCGGCTGGACGGCCCAGGGGCTGGATGTCTATTGCTACTTCGACAACACCGACAAGCTGCACGCGCCGGACAACGCGCAGGAGCTCATGGAGATGCTGGGACTGCGGGTGCCCTGGCATCCATCACGTGAAACCACAGTGGCGGAATTGCAGCCAGCAGCAGGCACCCTGCGTACCCTGTAGGCAATTGCGGGCCGGGCAGCGCTTCGAGTTGCGCGTACGGCTTCCATGCGTGCATGTGGTGGTCGGAATGACGCTGCAGGTTGGCCAGCAGCGAATTGGATGCGGGATGGTCCGCGTTCCAGGCATGGGCCACGCCGAACGGCTCGCGTTGGCCGTTCGCCAGCACGGCACGTTCGAGGCCGTAGTGCTCGATGTAGTTGACGGTCTCGAGCAGCCACACCGCGAAGGCCGACTGCCCGACCCAGAAGGCCAACGCTTTCCATTGACCCAGCGCGATGAGCGCGGCCACGAACACGAGGTTGAAGGCCCACGCCAGGGCCAGCGGGCTCCAGCGCTGCTTGTGCAGTTGCCATGCATGCAGGGTGCTGCCGATCACCGTGCGGGGCAGGAAGGCCCACAGGCTCTCGCCCGATCGCGCACTGGCCGGGTCGTCCCGCGTCGCCACGCGCACGTGATGGCCGCGGTAGTGTTCCACCATGAACTGCGGGTAGTTCACGCTGGTCATCAGCACCCAGCCGAGGACGCGATCCGCCTTGCGCCTGCCGTGACCCAGCTCGTGCGCGTAGGTGATGCCCTGCGCGCCGGTGAGGAATCCCGCGCCATAGGCGAGGCCGATCACGACCGGCCACGATGCGTGCGCGCAGGCCCACAAGCCGACCGCCAGCAGGACCCCCTGCACCGGCACGTACACGCGCAGGATCCACAGCATCGCCTCGCTCGATCCGCCCGGGCCCGGCGAGCGGCGCCAGACCAGGTCGAGCAGCGCGACGGCGGCCCAGATGATGAACGCGCCGATCGCGGCATGTTCCGGGTGCACGAGCATGTTGAACGCCAGCGCCAACGGCAGCAGCAGGCCGGCGACGAAACGCAGGTCGGACCGGCGAAAGGCGTTCTCCATGCCGGGCATTGTGCTCCACGATAATCGGGCGATGAATCCCCTGCTGGACCAGCTGCAGCCCTACCCGTTCGAGCGGCTGCGCACGCTCTTCGCGGGCATCACGCCCAACCCGGCTTATCGGCATATCTCCCTGGGCATCGGGGAGCCCAAGCATCCCACCCCGCAATTCATCAAGGACGCGCTCGTGTCGGGGCTGGACGGCCTCGCGAATTACCCGCTCACCGCGGGCGAGCCGCACCTGCGCGACGCGTTCCGCCGCTGGCTGATGACGCGCTACGGCCTGGCGCTGGACGCGAACACGCAGATGCTGCCCGTGAACGGCTCGCGCGAGGCGCTGTTCGCGATCGCGCAGACGGTGCTCGATGCGAGCGCCAAGCCCGTCGTGGTCTTCGCCAATCCGTTCTACCAGATCTACGAAGGTGCGGCGATCCTCGGCGGCGCCCAGCCGTACTACGCGCCGTGCGACCCGTCGCGCAACTACGCGGTCGATTGGGACGCGGTGCCGGCGGAGACCTGGCTGCGCACGCAACTGCTCTACGTGTGCTCGCCCGGCAACCCGACGGGCGCCGTGATGCCGCTGGCCGAATGGAAGAAGCTGTTCGAGCTGTCGGACCGCTATGGCTTCGTCATCGCCTCGGACGAGTGCTACAGCGAGATCTATTTCGGCGACGAGCCGCCGCTGGGCGGCCTGCAGGCGGCGAACAGGCTGGGGCGCAGCGACTTTCGCCGGCTCGTCGCGTTCACCAGCCTGTCCAAGCGCAGCAACGTGCCCGGCATGCGCAGCGGCTTCGCGTTCGGCGATTCGGACTTCATCCGCAAATTCCTGCTCTATCGCACCTACCACGGCAGCGCGATGAGCCCGGTGATCCAGCGCGCGAGCATCGCCGCCTGGGACGACGAAAAGCACGTCGCCGCCAACCGCGCGCTGTATCGCGCGAAGTTCGCCCAGGTCACGCCGATGCTCGCCGAAGTGCTCGACGTGAAATTGCCCGACGCCAGCTTCTACCTGTGGGCGGGGGTTCCGGGCAACGATACGGAGTTCGCCCGCGAGCTGTATGCCCAATACAATGTGACGGTCCTGCCGGGCAGCTACATCGCCCGCGAAACGGGCGGCGCCAATCCGGGCGCCGGCCGCGTGCGCATGGCCCTCGTCGCCGACACGGCCGAGTGCGTGGAAGCCGCACAGCGCATCGCCCTATTCACCCGCAAGATCACCACATGACCCAGCAGCTGCAGCAAATCATCGACACCGCGTGGGAGAACCGCGCGCAGTTCTCGCCCGCGTCGGCGCCGAAGGAAGTCACCGAGGCGGTCGAACACGTGATCGCGGAGTTGAACAAGGGGCGCCTGCGCGTCGCGACGCGGCAAGGCGTGGGCCAGTGGACCGTGCACCAGTGGATCAAGAAGGCGGTGCTGCTGTCGTTCCGCCTGCGCGATAACGAGATCGTGCGCGCCGGCGACCTCGGCTTCTACGACAAGGTGCCGACGAAGTTCGCGCACCTCGAGCCGCAGGAAATGGCCGCCACCGGCGTGCGCGTGGTGCCGCCCGCCGTGGCGCGCCGCGGCAGCTACATCGCCAAGGGCGCGATCCTGATGCCGTCGTACGTGAACATCGGCGCGTATGTCGACGAGGGCACGATGGTCGATACCTGGGCCACCGTGGGTTCGTGTGCGCAGGTCGGCAAGAACGTGCACCTGTCCGGCGGCGTGGGGCTGGGCGGCGTGCTGGAGCCGCTGCAGGCCAACCCGACGATCATCGAGGACAACTGCTTCATCGGCGCGCGCTCGGAAGTCGTCGAGGGCGTGATCGTCGAGGAGAACTCCGTGCTCGCCATGGGCGTGTACATCAGCCAGAGCACCAAGATTTAC
>DATBPW010000075.1:0-11062 GCA_036561125.1 Ramlibacter sp.
ATCGCGGGCGTGCGGCGCAGCGGCGAGGAGTTCCCGATCGAAGCGTCGATCTCGCAGCTCGAAACCGAGGACGGCAAGCTCTATACGGTGATCCTGCGCGACGTCACCGAGCGCATGCGCGCGCAGGAAGACCTCGCGGCCTTCGCGACGCAGGCCAACAACATCCGCGAGCAGGAGAAGGGCCGTGTCGCCCGCGAGCTGCACGACGACCTGGCGCAGGCCCTGTCGGCCGCGAAGATCGACGCCGCATGGTTGAAGGACAACCACCCGGCCGGCGGCGCCGCGGTGCAGGCGAAATTCGGCGACATGATCCGCATGCTCGATGGCGCCGTCACCTCGACGCGGCGCATCGCCGCGGACCTGCGGCCGCTCATCCTCGACGACCTGGGTTTCTTGGCGGCGCTGGAATGGCTGGCGCGCAGTTTCGAGCAGCGCCATGGCGTGCAATGCGTGCTCGAGGCCGACGCGGGCGCCGACGTGCCCGAGCCTTTCGCCACGGCAGCCTTCCGCATGGCGCAGGAATCGCTGTCGAACATCGCCAAGCACGCGCGCGCGACACACGTGCACGTGACCGTGTCGCGCAGCGGAGGTGCGCTGCACGTGCGCGTGGTCGACGACGGCGTCGGTTTCGATTCGGCTGCGCCGCGCAAGGCGGGGTCGCTGGGGCTCGCGGGCCTGCGCGAACGCGCGCGGCTGGTGAAGGGCACCGTCGTGGTCACGAGCGCGCCCGGCGAGGGGACGACGATGGATGCATCCATTCCCCTGCCGAGGCTGTAGGCACCCAAAAAAACCGGCCCGCGAGGGGCCGGAGGGAGTCTCGGAGGACTACGCCGCCCCGGAGACAAGACGGGGACGGCGCAAATCCATTGTGGTGCGGCCGCACGACCCGGGCTTGCGCGATATCAACTCGCGGGCCATCCGGCTTCCCAGACTGGCCAGGGCTGCCAGGAGATGCTCGCCGAAAGCGCGCTGCTGGGCCGGTCAGGGTTTGCGCGCCTTGCCGTGATGCGGGCTCCGCGTCAGCGCACCAGCGCGGCCTGCGCACGCAACTGCTGCGCGAGGCCGGCCGCGAGCTGCAGCCGCCGCACGAGCCACGGACTCAGGTCGGCCTCGAACGGGTCCGGCAGCGTGCTGGGCGTTTCGGATGTGGGCTCGACCGGTGCGGCCGCCGCTTCGCCGGTCGTGAGGTTCGCGGTGATGCGGTCCGCGGACTGCTTCAGCTCGTCGCGGATCTCGCCGATCTGCAGGCGGTCGCGCCGTTGCAGCAACATCGTCTTGACCGCGGTGAGCTGCGCGAGCAACTGGTAGCTGAGCGCCAGCACGCGCTCGAGCGTGTCGAGCGGCGGCTGCACCGCGCGCGGCTCGTTGACGGCGCGTTGCGCCGCTTGGGCGAGCGCCGACAAGCTGTCGTAGACCTCGCGCCGCGCAAGCCGCCACGCGAGCTCCGCATGGTTGTCCACGGCGGTGAGCTGCCCGAGCGCGAGCGCTTCCTGCGCGTGCTTCTTCTGCGCATTCACCACGCGCGCGACGAGCGCGGGGATCTGGCCGCGCTCCCACGACGGCAGCACGTAGCTGAAGATCCACGCGATCGCCACGCCGATGAACGTGTCGCCGATGCGCTCGCCCACTTCGAACACCGGCGAGACGCCCGAGTTCAGCAGGTGGGCCTGCACCAGCGCCAGCACGGTCGCAGCGATCGCGGTGATGAGGTAACGCCGGATCGCGAACGCATGCGCGATCGCCTGCGCGAGCGTGACGATCGCCATCAGCAGGCCGACCGGCGTGCGCGCGTAGAGCAGCACGCCGGCGATGACGCAGCCGAGCAGCGTGCCCGCGACGCGGCTGTTGCGCCGCTCGATGGTCTGCGCGAAGCTGCCGCGCAGCACCACGACGATCGTCAGCAGCACCCAGTAGTCGTGCGTGCCCCACGGCAGCAGCAGCGCGACGCATTGCCCCACCGCGATCGCGAGCGCCGCGCGGATCGCGTGGCGCAGCGGCGGCGCGTCCCAGCGCCACAGCTGCATGAAGGGCTTCAAGGACCAGCGCGTCGGGCTCACGAACAACTGCCAGGCCGTGCGCACGATCGCCACGTCGGGCTCCCTGTCGCCGCGCGCGAGCACGACGAGACGCTCGGCTTCCTCGTGGATGTGCCGCACGCGGCCCGTGATCGATCGCGCGAGCAGGCTGCTGCCCTCGGGCGGCTCGGTCACCGGCCGTTGGAACGGCTCGGGCTTTCGGCCGAGCAGCAGCGCGTCGGCCAGCGCTTCGATCTCGCGGGCGAGCACGTCCACTTCGTCGCCGAGCGCGCGCAGGAAATCGCGCTGCGCGTCGTCGCGCTTGAGCGTCTCGAGGTCGAGCACGCACGCCGCGAGGTGGTCGCGCATGTCGAGCAGTTGCAGCAGCATGGCGGCGAGCCGCTGCCGCCACACGGTGGACGGCGACTCGAGCATGAGGTTGCGCGAGGCCTGCAACTGGTCGGCGAGGCCGGCCTGCAGCTTGATCAGGCCGGCGAGGAAATCCTTGCCGTCGCCCTCCGCGCGGAACTGCCGCGCCTGCGTGCGCATCAGCCGCGCCACGAGCAGCAGCGAATCGACGAGCACGAGCACGCGATAGCGGCGGTTCAGCGCGGCGTTCATGGCGAGCGCGTAGACGAGGTAGATGCCCATGCCCAGCGCGAAGTACAGCGTCGAGTCGCCGATCTCGCGCAGGCCGCGGCTTTCCGGCACGGCCAGCGCGAAGATCATCGAGAAGATCACGGAGATCGAGATCGGCAGCCCGCGCTTGCCCCAGGCCGCGCCGAGGAACGCGACGAACGTCATCGCCACGAGCAGCAGCGTGAGCAGGAGGGCGTCGGCGCGCAGCGACTGCACCCCGAAGAACAGCGGGATGCCGAGCACGGCCGCGGGCAACAGCTGGCCGAGCTTGCCGCGCTTGGGCGACACCTGGTCGGGCGGCGTGATGGTGATGACGCCCACGCCCGCGGTCGCCGCCGCGAGCGGCCCGAAGAAATGCCCGACGATGACGGACGCGAACGGGATGCCGATCGCGGTGACGAGCCCGTTGGTGAAGTAGGAGCTGAGGACGATCCGCGCCGCGCGGCGGAAAGCGCTCGTCGCATCGTGCAGGCTATGCATCGATGCGGGTCCGGCCCGTCATGGGGCGAAGTTCAGCTCGACGCCGTTGCCGGCGGGGTCCTTCAGGAACAGCTGCTGCACCGGCGCGCCGGGGACGCCCGATTTGCGGTAGTCGACGCCGCGTGCCTTCAGGCTCGCTTCGAAAGCGTCGATGTCCGTGCACGTGAAGGCGACGTGGTCCAGCGCATCGGGCGGCGCCGCGGCCGCCTGGCTGCCGGGCGTCTCCACGAGGTGCACCACCGCGGCGTCGCCCGCATAGAGCCAATGGCCGGGGAAGTCGAACGGCGGGCGCGCGCCTTCACGCAAGCCGATCACGTCGACGTAGAAATCGCGCACGCGTCCGATCAGCGGCTGGCCTGCGCGGATGTTGTAGTGGTTCAGGCCGAGGGCGGGCATGGTGCGAGGGTTATAGCAGCAAAGCCGCCGGATGCCGGGTCAAGCCCGGCATGACAGCGCTGCTAATGGAAGTCGCGGCTGGACGTGCGCGACTGGTGGCCGAGCCGGCCGAGCAGCGGGGTGAGGTCTTCCAGCCGCTGCGCGACCACGTGGCACACGTTGCCGCCGCTTTCCACGTCGCGCTGCCACGTGCCGTGCACGACGAGCAGCTTCGCGCGCAGCAGCGGGTCGCGCCACTCTTCGCGCACGGACTTCCACACGATCACGTTGACGGGGCCGGTCTCGTCCTCGAGCGTGACGAAGATCGTGCCGTTCGCCGTCTGCGGCTGCTGGCGCACGGTGACGATGCCGCACGCGGCGACGCGCCGGCCGTGCGGCAGCTGCGCGAGCTGCTCGGCGTTGAGGTACTTGCGCTGCGCGAGCTGCGGGCGCAGCAGCGCGAGCGGATGGCGCCGCAGCGTGAAGCCGAGCGACGCGTAGTCGAAGACGATTTCCTCGCCTTCCTTCGCCGGTGGCAGTTCGATCGGCGCTTCGTTCACCGGCGCGCCGCGCAAGAGCTCCGGCGGCTTGATTTGCGCGGACGCTTCCCAGACCTGCTGGCGGCGATGCCCCGCGAGGGATCTCAGCGCATCGGCCGCGGCGAGCGCCTTCAGGTCGCCGGTGTTCAGCATCGCGCGCAAGGTGAGGTCTTCGACGTTCAGGTACGGATCGCCGGCGCGCATGCTCGCGATGCGCTTGCCGGCGGCTTCGTTCAACCCGCCGACGTAACGCAGGCCGAGGCGCACGGCCGGCCTGCGCCCGGGTGACATGTCGAACGTGCAATCCCAGTCGCTTGCCGACACATCCGGCGGCAGCACCTCGATGCCGTGCCGCTTGCCGTCCTGGATCAATTGCGACGGCGAATAGAAACCCATCGGCTGCGAGTTGAGCATCGCGGCGAGGAACGCCTCGGGCTCGTGGCACTTGAGCCAGCTGCTCGAATACGCGAGCAGCGCGAAACTGTACGCGTGGCTTTCCGGGAAGCCGTATTCGCCGAAGCCCTGGATCTGCCTGAAGATCTTCTCCGCGAACTCGGGCGTGTAGCCGCGCTGGAGCATGCCGCCGATCAACTTGGGGCGGAACTTCTCGACGCCGCCCTTGCGCTTCCACGCGGCCATCGCGCGGCGCAATGAATCCGCTTCGGTCGCGGTGAAGCCGGCGGCGATCATCGAGATCTCCATCACCTGCTCCTGGAAGATCGGCACGCCCAGCGTGCGCTCCAGCGCCTTCTGCAGGCGCGGCGCGTCGAGCGGGTCTTCGGTGGCCGAGCGTTCGTAGGTGATCGGCTCGTTGTTCCTGAACTGCTCGCGTGCTTTCAAATAGGGATGCACCATGCCGCCGGAGATCGGGCCGGGCCGCACGATCGCCACCTGCACCACGAGGTCGTAGAACACGCGCGGCTTCAGGCGCGGCAGCATCGACATCTGCGCGCGGCTTTCGATCTGGAAAACGCCGACCGTGTCGGCCTTCTGGATCATCTCGTACGTCGCGAAATCGCCCGGCGTGATGTCGTAGATGGTGAACGGGTGCCCTCGCCGCTGCGACACGAACTCGAGGCAGCGGCGCACCGCCGTGAGCATGCCCAGCGCGAGCACGTCGACCTTCATCAGGCCCATGTCCTCGAGGTCGTCCTTGTCCCACTGGATCACCGAGCGGTCCTTCATGCTCGCGTTCTCGACGGGCACCAGGCGCGTGAGCTTGGTCTGCGTTAGCACGAAGCCGCCGACGTGCTGCGACAGGTGGCGCGGGAAGCCCATCAGGTTCCACGTGATTTCCATCCACTGGCGGGCGAGGTGTCCGGACAGCGGCACCTGCACGAGCTCCGCCAGCTGCGTGAGGCGCTGCGTCGCGAGCTTCTCCTCGAACCAGTGGTGGTCCTTGGCGAACGCGTCGACGAGTTTTTCCGGCACGCCCAGCGCCTTGCCGACGTCGCGGATCGCGCTGCGCGTGCGATAGGTGATCACGACGGCTGCAATCGCGGCGCGCTCGCGGCCGTACTTGTTGTAGATGTACTGGATGACGTCCTCGCGCCGCTCGTGCTCGAAATCGACGTCGATGTCGGGCGGCTCGTTGCGGCGGTCGATGCTGATGAAGCGCTCGAGCAGCGGCTCGGAATCCATCGGGTCCATCGCCGTGATGCCGAGGCAATAGCACACGACGGAATTCGCGGCCGAGCCGCGGCCCTGGCACAGGATGCCTTGCGAGCGCGCGTAGCGCACGATGTCATGCACCGTGAGGAAGAACATCTCGTAGCGGCACTGCGCGATCAGCGCAAGTTCCTTTTCGACGAGGCGGGTCACCTTGCCGGGCACGCCCTTCGGGTAGCGCTCGCGTGCGCCGTCGTACGTCAACTGGCGCAGCGCCTCGCTCGGCGTCATGCCGGGCGGCACCGTCTCGAGCGGGTAGTTGTACTTGACCTCCTCGATGTCGAACTTGCAGCGCTGCATCACTTCGAGCGTGGCCGCCAGAAGATCGGCGGGATAGATCTCCGCAAGGCGTTTGCGCTGGCGCAGGTGGCTCTCGGCGTTGCCCTGCAACTCCATGCCGCATTCGGCGACGGGCCGACCCAGGCGCACGGCGGTGATCACGTCCTGCATCGGCTTGCGCGAGCGCACGTGCATGTGCACTTCGCCCGCCGCGACGAGGCGCACGCCGCACGCCGCGCCGGCTTCGCGCAATTGCGCGAGCCACAGGTCGTCGTCGATGAGGCACGGCAGTTCGGCGGCGAGCCAGAGGGCATCACCGAAGAGGTCGCGCAGCATGCGAAGGCGATCGAGGTCGAGCGCGCCGCGCTTGGGCGCCCACAAGATCTGGCAGCCTTCGAGCATTTGCAGCTTGTCATCCCGGCGCAGGTATTCCCCCTTCGGCGCCGACATCCGCGCCGCGGTGACGAACTCGCACATCCCGCCCCAGCTTTCCAGGTCGCACGGCAGCGCGACGAGCCGGCCGTCGCCCAGGTCGAACTCGCAGCCGAAGATCAATTGGAACGGGCGCATACGCCTTTCGTGCGGCGACTCCTCTTCGAGCTTCGCGATGTAGTCCCGGTATTCCTTCCACCCGCTCCACGCGCGCACGACACCGGCCACCGAACACTCGTCGGTGATCGCCAGCGCTTCGTAGCCGAGGTTGTAGGCGCGCCGCACCAATTCCTGCGGATGCGACGCGCCGCGCTGGAAGCTGAAGTTGCTGATGCAATGCAGCTCCGCGTATTTCGGCAGCGGGTCGGGTCCGTCATGCAAGACGGGCGGCAGGTCGCGCTCTTCGTCGAGCAGCGCGACGGGCGGCTTGACCGGTTGCTCAGGCATACAGGCCTTGCAGGAACCAGCGCGAGGCGCTCTCGCCGACGGGACGTTCGCGGTAGATCCACACCAGGCCCGCGTCGTTGCTCTTCGCGATGAAGTAATCGCGGCACGCGGGGCCGCCCTCTTCCCACCACGCGGTCTCGACGCGATACAGGCGCGTCAAGCGGCGCAGCGGGCCGCCGTAGTGGGGGATGTCGGATCGGGTTTCGAGTTCGATGGGTTTCGGCAGGAGCCAGGTGGGATACAGGGCTTCGGGAGGCGCGGCCGCTTTCGTTTCCGCTGCATGCGAACGCGCGGGCACCCACGACTCCATGTGTTCCGGCCGATGGTCTTCGTGGTCCTCGCACACGAGCACGTTGCCTTCGCCCAGGCGCACGCTCAATCGTTCGACGAACTCGTGCAGCTTCGCGCCGGGCTTGTTGTCCTCGGGCAGCAGGCTCGCGGGGATGCCGCCCCACGGCACGGTCTCGAGCGTGCGGATGCGCAGGTGGTTCGCAGGCGCGGCGATCGTGGCGCGCGACAGGTGTTCGTTCACCAGCTTGCGCAAATGCGCCATGTCCTGCGTCGGCCGCGCGGTGCGCACCGCCAGGGCCTCCGTCGGCGGCAACGGCTTGCCGTCGAGGCGGCGCAGGTCCAGCGTCCACTCCAGCTCGAGCGCGAGCACGCCGCGGTTGCGCGCGGCCAGCCACAACTGCAGTTGCGACAGCAGGCGCTGCGCGGCCCACATCAACTCGGGCGCGCTCGTGGCCAGCGCCACCAGTTCGACGTTGACGTCGAAGGTCTCGGGCAGCGTCACCCACGCGTGCGATTCGCTCGCTTCGCCGTAAGCGCGATCGAGCGCATCGACCAGCTCCTTGCCGAAGCGCCGCACGAGGCCGCCGCGCGGCAACGCGCGCAACTGGCCCCACGTGCGGCAGCCCATGCGCTCGAGGATGGGCACGTGCGGCAACGCGGCCGTGAGCGTGCCCAGCGGCAAGCCGTCGACGGACGCAGGCTTCGCTTCGCCGTGGCGCTTCAATCGCAGCACGGCCAGCGCCACCTGCGCCGTCGCACCCGTGGCCCACGGCGACGGCGTGAGCACGTCGCCGACGTCGAACAGTTTCTTCAGCAGCTTGCGCCGGCCGCCCCAGAGCCTTTGCGTGGCCGACACTTCGAGCACGAGCGCTTCGTCGACCCACGCGACGCGCGGCGTGAACTGGAGGCACCGCCACGACCAGGCAGTGCGCTCGTCGTCATGCGAGGGCCACAGTGCGATCCAGTCCATGCGATCGACTCCGTGTGGGGGTGGGGGGCGCCGCGCGCCGGCGCGAATCGAGCAGGCGCTGCAGGCGCATCGGGTGCGACGGCAGTTCGATGCTCGCGGCGAGCGGGGGGCCGCGGCGCTTGAGCACGTGCACGTGCAATTGCTCGCTCTCCTCGATCTCGATGCGCACGCGCGCGGGCGACGATTCGTCGCGTGCATCGAGCCCGCGGAAGACGAACAGCAATTTGCCTTGCTGCGCGGCCGCGAGATGCAGGCGGCGCAAGTCGGTGCCACGGCACCGCGGCAGCCATGCCATCAACGCGGCGACGTCGGCGCAGCGCAGCGCCTGTTCGCCCGCCCACAACGCGGATTGCGGCTTCGATGCGTTCACGCGCAGCAGGCGTTCGGGCGCGAGCCCTTGCGCTTTGAGCGCCGGCCCGAACGGCAGGTGCGGCGCGTTGACGAGCACGACCGGGCCGCCCTCGCCCTGCGTGGCTTGCGCGAGCGCGGGCAGCAGCAACTGCCATACGTGACGGCCCGCGCGCGACTGCAAAATCTCGACGAGGCTGCCGCAGGGCCAGCCGCCGCCGGGCAGTTGCGCGTCGAGCGGCACATGGCCGGTGGCGACCACGCGCTCGCCCGCATGCGCGAGCTCCGGCGCCCGCCACACCTGCGGCAGGTTTTCGAGGGAAAGCAAGGGCTGCGTGCGCGGCACGGGAAAATCGAAGGAATGAGATTGAGATTGAGCTGGTTATTTATACAGTATTCCCGGTCGCTATGAAAGCGCGCCTTCTCCATCCCGAAGATTTCGCCGCTCCTTCGGAAAAAGTTGCGCGCGAACTCATCGGCGCGGTGCTGCTGGTGGACGGCGTCGGCGGGCGCATCGTCGAAACCGAGGCGTACGACCGCACCGATCCCGCATCGCACAGCTACTCCGGCCCGACGCCGCGCAATGCATCGATGTTCGGCCCGCCGGGCCGCGCGTACGTGTACCGCTCGTACGGCATCCACTGGTGCCTGAACTTCGTGTGCCGCGAGGAAGGCCACGGCGCCGGGGTGCTGATCCGCGCCATCGAACCGCTGCAAGGCATAGCCGTGATGCGTGCGCGGCGCGGCCTCGATGACGTGCGGCTGCTGTGCTCAGGGCCGGGCCGCGTCGGCCAGGCGCTGGAAATCACGCATGCGATGAACGGCTGCCGCCTCGACCGCGCGCCGTTCAAGGTGCTCGCGCGCGAGCGCGATTACGAAATCGCGGCCGGCCCGCGCATCGGCATCACCAAGGCGATGGAAGTGCACTGGCGCTTCGGACTGGCGGGCTCGCCGTTCCTCAGCCGCCGCTTCGGCTAGAGCGGCAGCGCGCCGAGCCGCTTGATCGCACCCGAGCCGAGCACGGTGCGGCTGACCTGCGGATCGCCGTAGTAGCCGACGGCGCCGGCGCCGACGATCGTCACGTCGAGCCGGCTGCGCACCGCGATCTTCGTGGCGCCCGAACCGGCGACGGTGACCGCGGCCTCATCCGCAACGAGGTTCGGCGTGACCACGTCGCCCGAGCCCGCGATCGACGCATCGAACTTCTTCGCCGTGCCCGCCAGCTTCACGTCGCCGCTGCCGCCGATCGACACCTCCACGCGATCGGCGTCGAGCCGCTTCACGTCGATCGAGCCCGAGCCACCGATGTCGAGCTTCACCTTCGCGGCGCGCAGCGCGTCGGCCGTGATCGATCCCGAGCCACCGATCGCAAGCCCGTCGATGGCCTTCGCCTGCACGACGATCCTGATGTCGTTCGATGACAAGGACAGGTGGTCGCGCACGGGCCTGATCTCCAGCGCGCCGTGCTTGACGCTCGTCTCGATCAGCGGCAGCAGGTTCTCGTCGGCCTGGATCGTCAGGCCTTCGGTATTGCCGAGCTTCACCTCGACCTTCGCGCCGAGCGCCAGGCCGATGCTCGTGAAGCCGGACACCGGCCGCGTCTCGGACTTCATGACGCCGTCGCCGCGCACGGTTTCGGCGAATGCCGGGGCGGCGATGAACGACAGCGAGGCCAGCGCGAGCAATGCGTGGCGGCGAAAGGTGGCAGCGGTCATGGCGCAAGTCTCCATCCAGTTGGGATGGGGCGGATGCTACGCACGCGCCGGCGCGCGCTCACGCGCGATGCGACGAACTGCAGGAGGGTGCGATGAGCTGTCGACCGATGTCATCCCGGCGCAGGCCGGGATCGTCGACAGTGGTTCAGGCGTGCTTCATCATTCGCCAACGACCCCGGCCTGCGCCGGGGTGACAACCGCTTCAGCGGTTTCCCATCACCGCGAGGTCGCCGCGTCGTGCGTATTCCGGGGCGATCGCGCCTTCGCGCGCGCTTTTGGAGGCGACCGTGGCCGAGCCCGGCACCACGGTCACTCCCGGTTCCATGGCCACGCTCGCCGCCGGCACCATGGCGATGTTGTTCGCGATGCGCGTGTGCGGCAGCCCGAGGCTGCGTGCGGTCGCTTCGTCGGTGAGCAGCGGCGACGCGGTGCGCGTGATCGGGCCGCCGTTGCCCATCGCCACCGGGCTCACCACCGGGCACGAGCCGTCGGTGTCGAACACCAGCGAGCCGCCGGGGAAGCGCTGCGGCAGCGTGTCGTGGAGCGGCAGGCTCATGTCCACCGGCGGCTTCTCCGACTGGTACATGATGCGGTTGTCGTGCGTGTAGACGGTGTAGCAGCCGGCGAACGCCGGCGCGGACGCAAGCGCGACGATCGGCAGCAGCAGGAATCTCCAGCGAGGCATGGTGCTCTCCCGCCGTGCGAAGCACGGCCATTGCGGCGATGATGAGTCGATCGCCGCGCGGGGGTTGCAGGTGATTGGCGTGAGCCGCTGTCGGCGTGCTTCGCCGGATCAGTCCCAGCGCGGCGGATGCGTGCCGGGCGGCATCGACGGGCGGGCGTAGCGGGCCGGCGTGCGCTGCA
>DATBPW010000076.1:0-3573 GCA_036561125.1 Ramlibacter sp.
GAATGGATCGGCCGCTTCCTCGCGCGCATCCACATCGTCGGCGCACGCAAGCCGTTCGCGACGCGGCCCACGCTCGATGTGAAGACGTTCGGCGAGGACTCGCGCGACTGGCTCATCGAGCACGACATGATTCCGCTCGACGTCCAGTCGGCGTGGCTCGCGCGCTGCAACGAAGCGCTCGCGATGATCGCGGACACGTTCCTGGGCGGCCGCAACGACGCCGGCGTGCGCAGCCTGCGGCTGCACGGCGACTGCCATCCGGGCAACATCCTGTGGGTGCCCGGCGAAGGCCCGCACTTCGTCGACCTCGATGACGCCCGCATGGGGCCGGCGGTGCAGGACCTGTGGATGCTGCTGTCGGGCGACCGCGCGCAGCGCCAGAAGCAGCTCGGCGCGATCGTCGACGGCTACGAACAGATGCGTGAGTTCGATCGCGCGGAGCTGGCGCTCATCGAGCCGCTGCGCACGCTGCGCTTGATCCACTACAGCGCATGGCTCGCGCGCCGCTGGCAAGACCCGAGCTTCCCCATCAACTTCCCGTGGTTCGGCACGCCCGATTACTGGCAGGGGCAAGTGCAGATGCTCGAAGAGCAGCTCGAGCAGATGGCCGAGCCGCCCCTCGTGGCCTGACGGCGCGGCCCAGTTGCGCGGCCCGGCGAGTCAGCGCAGCGGGTTCTCCAGCACGCCGATGCCGTCGATCTCCAGGCGCACCACGTCGCCGCGCTTCAGGTATTTCGGCGGCTTGAACCCGATGCCCACGCCGACCGGCGTGCCGGTGGCGATCACGTCGCCCGGGTACAGCGTGATGCCGGCCGAGATGCATTCGATGAGCGTCGGGATGTCGAAGATGAAGTCGCGCGTGTTCGCATCCTGGCGTTTTTCGCCGTTGACGAACGTGCGCACGTGGGTGTTCGTGCCGTCGCATTCGTCGGCGCTCACGAGCCACGGCCCCATCGGGCAGAAGGTGTCGAACGACTTGCCGAGGTCCCACTGCTGGTGGCGCGCCTGCCAGTCGCGCGCGGTGACGTCGTTGACGATCGTGTAGCCCCACACGTGCTTGAGCGCATCGGCTTTCGGGATGCCCTTGCCGCCGCGGCCGATCACCACCGCGAGCTCGACTTCGTAGTCGATCGCGTCGGAGATGCCTGCGGGAATCACGATGGGTTCATTCGGGCCGATGACGCACTCGGGCACCTTCGTGAAGATGATCGGGTGCTGCGGGATGTCGCCGCCGGATTTGGCGCTCGAGTCGAAGCCGCTGCCCGCGAACTCCTTCGCGTGCGCGTGGTAGTTCTTGCCGACGCAGAAGATGTTGCGGCGCGGCCGCGGCAGCGGGGCCACGAGCTTCACTGCGCCCATGGCGACGGGCTCGCCGGTGGCGGGGACCTGGCCCGCGGCGATCATCTCGACCACGCGCAGCGCGCCGAATGCGTGGTCCTGCTCGGCCATGTTCACCGGCAGGATGCTTTGCAGGTCGGTGGCGACGATGCCTGCGCGCACGCGGCCGGCATCGAGGTAAGCGGCAATCTTCATCGCTCGTTCTTTCGGGAAAACTCTGTCGCGAACAGCCCGTCAATGTAGCATGCTAACGCTCAGCAAGGCTTGAAGGAGGACCCCGAATGCAACGAAGAACCCTCGTGTCCGCGGCCTGCGCCGCAGTGATCGCCGGCGCGGTCGCGCCGCAAGCAATGGCACAAGCCGCGTGGCCCGCGAAGACGATCACCATCGTCGTGCCGTTCCCGCCCGGCGGCCTGGCCGACACCGTCGCGCGCCCGGTCGCCGACGCGATGTCGCGCGACCTGGGCCAGCCGGTCGTGGTCGAGAACCGCTCCGGCGCCGGCGGCGGCATCGGCATGGCGTACGTCGCGAAGGCGCCGGCGGATGGCTACACGCTGCTGATGGCGCTGTCGTCGATCACCGTCATCCCGGAAGCCGACGTCGTGCTCGGCCGTCCGCAGATGTATTCGCTCAATTCGCTGCGCCCCGTGGCGCGCTTCACCGCGGACCCGACGGTGCTCGCGGTGCGCGCCGACGCGCCGTGGAAGACGCTCAAGGATTTCGTCGACGATGCGCGCGCGCATCCCGGCACGATCAACTACGGCTCGTCCGGCAATTACGGCACGATGCACGTGCCGATGGAGATGCTCGCGCAGGATGCCCGCATCAAGCTCACGCACATTCCGTACACGGGCGCGGGGCCCGCGGTGGTCGCGCTGCTCGGCGGCCAGGTGCAAGCCGTGTCGTCCGGGCCGGCAACGGTGCTGCAGCACGTCAAGGCCGGCAAGCTGCGCGTGCTGGCGCACTGGGGCAACGGCAAGCTCGAGACGATGCCCGACGTTCCCTCGCTCAAGCAATCGGGGTACAACGTGGATTACGCGCAATGGTCGGGCCTGTTCGTGCCGGCAGGGGCGCCCGATGCGGTCGTGCAGCGCCTGCGCAGTGCCGCGCGCGCGGCCGCGAACGACCCGAAGGTCAAGGGCGCGATCCTCGGGGCGGGCAGCCCGATCCTGTACATGGACGAGCCCGAGTTCGAGCCGTACGTGCAGCAGGACGCGAAGAAGATGGCCGAGGTGGTCAAGAAGATCGGCAAGGTGCAATAGGCGTTGGCGCCCCGGCGCAGGCCGGGGTCGTCGGCGGCAGACAAGGAGAACGGGCCATGAAAGCGATGCAGCGTTTCTTCCTCCTCGCAGCGGCCCTGTGCCTGGGCGCAACGCATGCGACCGCGCAGCAATACCCGGCGCACGCCGTCAGGATCATCGTTCCCTTCGCGGCCGGCGGCCCGGCGGACAACTACGGGCGCTACATCGCGCAGCGCTTGCAGGAGACGCTCGGCCAGTCGTTCGTCGTCGAAGACAGGCCCGGCGGCGGCTCGATCCTGGGCACCGACGTCGTCGCAAAGTCGCCGCCCGACGGCTACACGCTGCTGCTGATGTCGAACACGCACACGGTCAACGAGACGCTGCTCACGAAGAAGCCGTTCGAGCTGATGCGCGACTTCACGGGCATCGCGCCGATCAACTACTCGGACCTGGTGCTGGTCGCGCATCCTTCGCTGAAGGCCGCGACGCTGCCGGAGCTGATCGCGCTGGCGAAGGCGAACCCGGGCACGATCAACTATGCGTCGTCGGGCCCGGGCACGCCGTACCACATGGCCGGCGAGCTGTTCAAGAGCATGGCGGGTATCGACCTCGTGCACGTGCCGTACAAGGGCAGTTCCGGTGCGCGCACCGACGTGATGGGCGGCCAGGTGCAGCTGATGTTCGACGCGGTGACGACGATGGCCGACGCCGCGAAGGCCGGCAAGGTGAAGGCGCTCGCGACGACGGGCATGCAGCGCTCCAGCGTGCTGCCGGATGTGCCGACGCTGAACGAGGCGGGCGTGCCCGGCTACGAAGCGACGATCTGGCTCGGCCTGATGGCGCCGAAGGGCACGCCGCAAGCCATCGTCGACAAGCTGAACGAAGCCGTCTCGAAAGTCGTGAGCGATCCCGGCGTGAAGCGCGAGTGGGCGAAGCAGGGCGCGACGCCCATGGTCATGACCCCGGCGCAATTCCAGAAATATCTCGAGGGCGA
>DATBPW010000077.1:0-2636 GCA_036561125.1 Ramlibacter sp.
GCGGCAAAACGGCTTTCGGCCGGGTCGGACCGGTCGCGGGTCGCGCGGTCACCGGGGTAGAGCAATGCAACAGCGGAGGAATCCAAGACAGCTCCTTGATGGGCGCGTGCCCATGGCCAGGAGCAGAACTTGGAGGCGCGAGCCTCTGGGTGGACGGGGAGCCTGCCCATGACCCCGCAGCGACATTCTAGGCATGGGCAGCGGCGTTTATGCGTTTTTTACGCGCGCCGTGTGCCAATGAGGGCGTCGAAACAGCCCGGGCCCTCCATGCAAGCTACGGCACCCGTCCTTTCCGCAGGCGAATCCGAAGGACGAATCCACGGCCAAGGCACCGCCGCGCTCACCATCGCCGCACTCGGCGTGGTCTACGGCGACATCGGCACGAGCCCGCTGTACACGATCAAGGAGATCTTCGGCCCGTCGACCGGCGTGCCGCTGAACCCCGAGACCGCCGTCGGCGCGGTGTCCGTCGTCTTCTGGGCGCTGATGCTGGTCGTCACGCTCAAGTACGTGACGCTCATCATGCGTGCGAGCAACCACGGCGAAGGCGGGATCATGGCCTTGCTCGCGCTGGCATCGAGCACGGTCGCGCACCAGCCGCAGCTGCGGCGCAACCTGATGTTGCTCGGCGCGTTCGGCGCGTGCCTGTTCTACGGCGACAGCGTGCTCACGCCGGCGATCTCGGTGATGAGTGCGGTGGAAGGGCTGGAGGTCGTCACGCCCCAGCTCAAGACGTGGGTGTTGCCGCTTTCCATCGGCATCCTGGTCGTGCTCTTCGTCGCGCAGCGGCGCGGCACCGCGGCGGTGGGCGGGTTGTTCGGGCCGGTCGTGATCGTGTGGTTCGCGACGATCGCCGCCGTGGGCGTGTGGCAGATCGCGCAGGCGCCGCAGGTGCTCGCGGCGATCGACCCGCGCCACGCGTTCCATTTCCTCGCGGATCGCGGCTGGGGCCTGTTCGTCGCGGTCGGCGCGGTGGCGCTGGCGATCACGGGCGCCGAGGCGCTGTATGCCGACATGGGCCACTTCGGCAAGCGGCCGATCCGCATCGCGTGGTCGAGCCTCGTGCTGCCGGCGCTGGCGATGAATTACGCCGGGCAAGGCGCGTTGCTGCTGCGCGACCCGAAGGCGCTGGAGAACCCGTTCTACCTGAGCTTCCCGTCGGCGGCGCTGATCCCGGCGGTGATCGTCGCGACGGCCGCGACGATCATCGCGTCGCAGGCCGTGATCTCGGGCGCGTACTCGCTTACGCAGCAGGCGATCCAGCTCGGGCTGTGGCCGCGCATGCGCATCGTGCACACGTCCGAGCACGAACGCGGCCAGATCTACGTGCCGTTCGTCAACTGGATGCTGCTCGGCGCCGTCGTGCTCGCGTGCATCGGCTTCGGCAACTCGTCGGCGATGGCGTCCGCATACGGTATCGCCGTGACCGGCACGATGCTGATCACGACCGTGCTCACGTGGTTCGTCGTGCGGCGCGCGTGGCGCTTCCCGGTGTGGATCTCCGTGCCCGCCACTGCGTCCTTCATCCTGCTGGACGTGCTGCTGGTGATCTCGTGCTCGACCAAGTTCCTGGAAGGCGGCTGGTTTCCCGTCGTGCTCGCCGCCATCCTCCTCGTGCTCATGACCGCGTGGGCACGCGGCCGCCAACTGCTGGGAGACACCATGCGCGCCGAACTGATGCACCTGCCCGACTTCGTCCAGTCGCTCGGGCTCGACGAGAACGTGCTGAGGGTCGATCGCACCGCGGTCTTCATGTCGTCGGTGCCGCGCGTCGTGCCGCAGGCGATGCTGCACAACATGAAGCACAACCTCGTGCTGCACAAGCGCAACATCGTGCTCACGCTGCGCTTCGAGGAGGAGCCGTATGTGCCCACGGCACGCCGGCTGGAGATCGAGGACCTCGGCCACGGCTTCTGGCAGCTCACGATGCACTTCGGCTTCATGGACAAAGCCGACGTGCCCGCGGCGCTCAGGCTGTGCGCGCAGCACGGCCTGGACATCGACCTGTTCGCGACGTCGTTCTTCTTGAGCCGCGAGACCGTGATCCCGCGGCCCCAGGCCGGCATGGCGCGCTGGCGGCAGAACCTGTTCGAGGCGATGTCGCGCAACTCGGGGCGCGCGGTGGACTACTTCGGGATCCCGAGCAACGCGGTGATCGAGCTGGGGACGCGCGTGCAGTTGTGAGTGGATGGACGCATTGTGCAATCGCGCACCGCCTGCAACAATTCGCGCATGAGCAAGCAGTTGTGGGCCCTGTGCCTGGCGATCGTTCCCTGGCTCGCCTGCGCGCAATCCGGCATCGACGGCGTCTGGCAGACCGACCCCGCGACCGTCACCGGCGGCAGCAAGCTGTCGCGCTACCTCGTCAAGGGCGGCGAGTACCGGTGCGACAGCTGCGCACCGAAGATTCGCGTCAAGGCCGACGGGAACCTGCAGCCGGTGCGCGGCAACCCGTACCTCGATTCCGTCGCGGCGAAGATCGTCGACGGCCACACGCTCGCGATCACGTCGAAGAAGGACAACGTCTCGTCCACCGGCGTGATGACCATCTCGGCGGACGGCAAGTCGATGGTGCGCGAGATCGACACCGTGGAGGTGAACGGCACGCAAAGCCATTCCACCGAATTGCTGCGGCG
>DATBPW010000078.1:0-3442 GCA_036561125.1 Ramlibacter sp.
GAAAGTGCCCGGCGTGAAAAGCGCGGTGGTGAGCTACAAGAGGCGCAACGCCATCGTGACGTTCGACGACGAGAAGACGACCGTCGCCGCGCTCACGCGCGCGACCGAGGACGCGGGCTATCCGTCGTTCCAGGCGGACGACGACACTTCGCGCGCGCGCCGCTGAGCGCTCAGGTTTGCGCCGTGATGCGGTCCAACCGCAGCCGGTGCCTCACATCCGTCGCGCGCCAGGTCGATGCGAGTGAAGCGAGCGCGGCGCCGAACGCCGTCGCGCCCGCCAGCAACAGCAGCACGAAGATCTGGTACTTCGCCGCCTCGAACGGCGACATGCCGGCGAGCACCTGGCCGGTCATCATGCCCGGCAGCGTGATGATGCCCGCGGCCGACATCTGGTTGATCACCGGGATGATGCCGCTTCGCAGCGCCGCGCGGCGCACCGGTGACAGCGCTTCGTCGCGCGTCGCACCGAGCGCCAGGCGCGCCTCGATCGCGCGCTGCTCCCGCACCACGGATGTGTTGAACGCGTTGAGCGTGACGCTGACGCCGCTCATCGCGTTGCCCAGGATGATGCCGAACAGCGGGATCACGAAGCGCGGATCGAACCACGGCGCGGGGTGCAGCAGCACGATCGCGAGCGCGGTGACCGGCAACGTTGCGACGGAGATGGTCCCCGCGCCGAGCGAATAGGCCCAATGCCCGGCGAAGCGCCGCTGCTGGCGCGACATCGTCTCCCACGCCGCGCTCGCGAGCATCGCCACCAGCACCGCGCCGACCAGCCACGGCGAGCCGAGGTCGAACACCGTCTTCAGCACCAGGCCGACGAGCAGCAACTGCACGACCATCCGCGCGGCCGCGACGAGCAGCGAGCGGCCGATGTTCAGGCCCAGCCACAGCGACAGGCCCGCATTGGCAACCACGAGCAGCGCCGCGATGCCGAGCGTCAGGTACGACAGCGACGGTTCGGTCATGCGGCCCCCTCGCGCAACTGGCCCGCATCGAGCTCGAACGAGCGCGTGGCCAAGCGCCGCGCCTGGTCGGCGTCGTGCGTGACGAGCACGATCGAGCATCCCGCCGCCATGCGTTCGCGCAGCAGTACCTCGACCTGCTGGCGCGTGTCGCGATCGAGGCCCGATGTCGGCTCGTCGAGCAGCAGCACGCGATTGGCGGGCGTGAATGCGCGCAGCAGCGCGGCGCGCTGGCGCTCGCCCGTGGAAAGCCGTGCGACGGGCCAGTCGAATGCTTCCTGCGGCAATCCCACGCGGGGAAACATTGCGCGCGCTTCGTTCGCGTGCGCGAAATGGTCGGCGATGCGATCGGACCACCAGCCCGAATCCGCGGGCACGTAAGTCACGCGCCTGCGCCATTGCGGCGCGGGCATCGAGGAGCAGGCGGCCCCATCCAGTGCGCAATCGCCGTCGTGCGGATCGAGGTCGGCCACCGCGCGGAGCAGCACGGTCTTGCCGGCGCCCGAGCGTCCTTGCACGCTCACGCATTCGCCCGGCGCTACGCGCAAGGCGAGCGGCCCAACATGCAGGCGGCGAAGTTCGATCAGCTCCAGCATCGTGGCACCGTGCGGCCCCGGACAAAGGCCGACAGTATCCCCGAATGCCGCGAGCTCAGAGCGCGCCGCCGCGCATCACGAATGCGAACGCGAATCCTGCTGCTGCGCGCGGCTCGCCGCCGGCGCGGGTTGCTGCGCTTGCCGGGCTTGCGCCGCCTGCTGCTGCTCGGCCTGCTTCTTCGCGCGATGCTTGCCGATGGCGCAGCCCGCGGCCGCGCCGAGCAGGCCGTGCCGGCCCGCGAAGTGGCCCGCCACCCCACCGACGACCGCGCCCTTGGCACAGCCTTTCGCATCGGCGGGGCCGGCGGTGCAAGCCAGCGCCGCGAGCAGCGCGACGGCGATCATTGGACGTTTCATGGCAATTTCCTTTTTGCTCGAATTCAGCGACGACTTTGGTCGCTGCCGGCGGGGCGCCAGGTCGGCCGGTTCTGCACGATCGCGTCGGACGGCGCAGGCGAGCCGCGCGCCAGGCGCCGCGCATCGGGCGTGCTCCATTCACCGGCAAGGGTCGCGGCGGCCGCGCAAAACGCGAGCCCGAACGCGCAGACCACGAAGCAGAAAACCAAGTCCCTCCAGACCATGACGACCTTCTCTCTCCCGAAGAGGCGAAGCGTCACTTTGCTCGGGCGTGCACGCCTCTGCTGTAGGACGCCGTCCAGAAAGAAGGCCCTGCGAATCCGATTCACGCGGCGGCAAGCAGCCCCTTGCGTTCGATGAACGACACCACCTCGTCCAGCCCGTGCAAGGTCTTGAGGTTGGTCATCACGTACGGCTTGTCGCGGCGCATGCGGCGCGTGTCCTGTTCCATCACGTCGAGGCTGGCGCCGACGTGCGGCGCGAGGTCGGTCTTGTTGATCACGAACAGGTCGCTCTTCGTGATGCCCGGGCCGCCCTTGCGCGGGATCTTCTCGCCGGCCGCGACGTCGATCACGTAGATCGTCAGGTCCGACAGCTCGGGGCTGAACGTCGCCGCGAGGTTGTCGCCGCCCGATTCGATGAAGACGATGTCGGCATCCGGGAACTGCGCCAGCATGCGGTCGATTGCCTCGAGGTTGATCGACGCGTCCTCGCGGATCGCCGTGTGCGGGCAGCCGCCGGTCTCGACGCCCATGATGCGCTCGGCCGGCAACGCGCCGCTCACCGTGAGCAGGCGCTGGTCTTCCTTGGTGTAGATGTCGTTGGTGATCGCGACCAGGTCCCACTTGCCCCGCATCGCCTTGCAGAGCTTTTCGAGCAGCGTCGTCTTGCCGGAGCCGACGGGCCCGCCGATGCCCACGCGCAGCGGCGGCAGGCGTTTGGTCCGATGGGCGGTGGATGGGGTCGCATTCATGAGCGGAACAATCGTGAGTACTGGTTTTCGTGGCGCGACGACAGGATCGCGAGCATGGGGGAAAAGGACTGCGGCTCGTCGCGGACGAGCGACTCGTCGATCGCCGCGGGAATTTCTTGCGCCAGCCGCGACAGGATGCGCTGGCCTGCGCTCTGCCCGAGCGGCACGACGCGCACCGCGGCCTGCACCATGTTCTCGGCCCAGCCGAATGCGAACGCCTGCAAGGCGCAGCGCACATCGACATCGAACGCCGCGGCCGCGAGCGACCACGCGACGGGATAGGTCGGCGCAAAGCTCGCGCGCGCGGCCGCATCGGGCCGCACGGCCTTGAGCCACTCCACCAGCGAGCGGCCCATTTGCCCGGTCTGCTGGCGCAGCTCCGACGTTTCGCGCGTGCGCTGCATCCAGTCGTTCAACTGCCGGACGGTCTCGAGATCATCGTCGCGCCACGCTGCGATGGCGCCGCGCACGACGATGAGGTCCGCGCGCGCAAGGGTCAGGCGCAACTGCTGGGCCAGCCATTCGCCGGCCTGCGTTTCGTTCGTGACGAC
>DATBPW010000079.1:0-7153 GCA_036561125.1 Ramlibacter sp.
CACGAGCTTCCTGCGCGTGGTGAACTTCCCGCCGCGCGGCATCGGCGCGCGCTCGGTCGAGCAGTTGCAGGACGCCGCGCGTGTGCACGGCGGCTCGCTGCACGAATCGGTGCGCTCGACCACGGGCAACGCCGGCACGAAGCTCGCGGTGTTCGCCGCGAAGATCGAAGCGATGCGCGCGGCCACGCAAGGCATGAGCCTGAAGGACATCATCGAGCACGTGGTGCACGAGTCGGGCCTGCTCGATCACTACAAGACCGAGCGCGAAGGCGCCGACCGCATCCAGAACCTCGAGGAGCTGGTGAACGCGGCCGAGAGCTTCGTCACGCAGGAAGGCTTCGGGCGCGATGCTGTCGCGTTGCCCGTCGACGAGCTCGGCACGGTGTTGCGCCAGTCGCCGGCGAGCCAGGGGCTCGACCCGAGCCAGCCGGAGATCAACGAGCCTGCGCCCGACTACGTCCCGCCGGATGCCGAGACCGGCGAAACGCTGTCGCCGCTCGCAGCTTTCCTCACGCACGCGGCGCTCGAGTCCGGCGACAACCAGGCGCAGGCCGGGCAGGACGCAGTTCAGCTCATGACCGTGCATTCGGCCAAGGGCCTCGAGTTCGATTGCGTGTTCATCACGGGCCTGGAAGAGGGCCTGTTCCCGAGCGAGCGCTCGATCGCCGAAATCGACGGGCTCGAGGAAGAGCGGCGCCTGATGTACGTCGCCATCACGCGCGCGCGCAATCGCCTGTACCTGTCGCATTCGCAAACGCGCCTGCTGCATGGCCAGACGCGCTACAACGTGCGCAGCCGCTTCTTCGACGAGCTGCCGGACGAGGCGCTCAAGTGGCTCACCCCGAAGGAGCAGCGCTTTTCGGGCTCGATGTTCGGCTACGGCGGCGGCTACCCGACAACACGCCCGGGCGGGTGGGCCGGTGGCGGCAGCGAACGCTTCGCCAGCCCGCCGGTGCCGGCGCAGAAGGCGCCGCCCGCGCACGGCATCCAGGCCGGCATCAAGGTGTTCCACACGAAGTTCGGCGAAGGCACCGTCAAGGCGATCGAAGGGCAGGGCGACGATGCGCGCGCGCAGGTCGACTTCCCGCGCCACGGCATCAAGTGGCTCGCGCTCGCCGTCGCCAAGCTCACGCCCGTCGACTGACTATTCGCAGCCCTTGCCGCAGTTGCCGACCTCGATCTGCAACGTCACGTGGCGGATGCCGAAACGCTCGGCGATGGCGTGGCAGGCGCGATCGACGAACTCGTCGCCGGGATGGCCGCCGGGGCACACGAGGTGCGCGGTGAGCGCCGTGCCCGTGGTGCTGATCGCCCAGATGTGCAGGTCGTGCACTTCGGCCACGCCGGGCAACGCTTCGAGATAGACGCGCACATCGGTGCTGTCGACGTGGTGGGGCACGCCCTGCAGCGCCAGCTTCGACGAATCGCGCAGCAAGCCCATCGAACCCCACACGATCACGACGCCCACGGCGATGGTGATCGCCGGGTCGACCCAGGCCCATCCGGTGGCGAGGATGATCGCACCGGCGACCGCGACCGCGACCGATACGGCCGCGTCGGCGACCATGTGCAGGTACGCGCCGCGCACGTTCAGGTCGTGCTCGTGGCCGTGGCGCAGCAGCCATGCCGTCACGCCGTTTGCGACGACGCCGGCCAGCGCCACCCAGATCACGATGCTGCCGGTGACGGGCTCCGGGCTCTCGAGGCGCAGCACGGCTTCCCACAGGATGCCGCCCGTCAGCAGGACGAGCAGCAATGCGTTCGCGAGCGCGGCGAGGATCGACGATGCGCCCAGGCCGTAGGTGAACCGCGCCGACGGCGCGCGTTGCGACAGCCATGTGGCGCCCCACGCGAGCACGAGGCCCAGCACGTCGCCGAGGTTGTGCGTGGCGTCGGCCAACAGCGCGAGCGAGTGCGACCACACGCCGAAGATCCACTCGACCACCACGAACGCGACGTTAAGCGCGATGCCGATCGCCAGCGCCTTGCCGGGATTCGGCGGCAGCGCGTGCGCATGGCCGTGGCCATGCTCGTGGTCGTGGTGATCGTGCCCGTGGGCGTCGTGGGCGTGCGCGTGCGAGCCGGTCACTTCACTTCAGCTGGTTCGCGGGGTGCATGGACGCGGGTTCCGGGTCCATGTAGCCCATGCCGTTGTGCACGCCCTTGCGGCCCGCGAGCTGCCACGCCGTCTCCTGGCCGACGAGCTTGGCGAGGAACTCGATCTCTTCGTCGGTGTGGTTGATGGCGTTGGCGGCCGTCAGCACGTGCCCGTTCTTCGGGCTGGTTTCGCCCCAGAACGACTGGTGGTACGACGAGCGCGACACGACGCGATCGGGGCCGGAGTCCACGTCGATCACGCCGTAGCAATTGCAGAAATACGTGCGGTCGTCCTGCTGCGCGAAGACCTCGGAGTACATGCCCGTGCCGCGGATGCCGGCGGTGATGGTCGGCGTGATGATCTGCCGGTGCAGGCCCTTGCCGAACACCGCGGCGATGCCGCCGCTCAGCAGGCGCAGCACGCTCACCGCGAACAGCGAGGGGCCGCGCTCCACCGTCAGGCGCGAGTTCTGCCGCACCTGGAACGACGCATTGCCGATCACGAAGATCAGGTTCGAGCCCGGCCCCGTCTCCAGGTGGTCGCCGGTCTGGATCGTGCGGTCGCGCGCGAGCGCTTCACCGTTGATCCTGGCGTCGCCCTGCAATTCGACGATGTTCGAGCGCTGCTGGGCCCGGGCGCCCGCGAAGCCGCCCATCGCGACCCACGCGGACGCGGCGCGCACGAAGCTGCGCCTTTGCCACCAGAGGACTTCGCTTTCGGTGCGGCCTTGCAGGATGTGTCGGCTCATGGAGTCACTCCGGGGTTGTCGTCGTCGAGGAAGCTATCACGAAAGGTGAAATAGATCGAGACGTAGAAGGCGATCGTCACGATGGTGCTGCCCGCGCCGAAGACGACGCCGGACAGCCAGGGCGAGACGGCGGCGGCGAGCGCGCTGGCCGCGACGATCGCCACGATGATCGCGAACCACACCAGCCCGTAGACGAGGAACGCGCGGGCATTGCGCAGGCACGCGACGGCGCTGAAGAACAGGCTCTTCACCGGCGGCACGCCGTGCCAGTGCACCAGCGCCGGCGCATGCCAGAACAGCACGGAGACGGGCAGGTACATCGCAGCGGAGAGGACCAGGCTCGTCCCGAAGGCTTGCGACTCGAACACGTCCTGCAAGGTCTTGCCGTCGGTCGGGATCGGGACCATCAGGGCGACCAGCGATTCGATGCCCACGACCATCGCCGCGTAGATCGCGCCGAGCACGAGCATCGCGCGGATGCGCTCGCGGTTGGCGCGAAACGCGGTGAACAGGATCGTGGGCATCGGAAAGCCGCTGCCCTCCGCCACGCGGCTGGCTGCCATCAGGCCCAGCGTCGCGATCGGCACCATCGCCGACACGAGCAGCGGGCCGACCAGCGGGATCACCAGCAGCATCAGCGCGATCGTCGCGTACATGAACAGCAGCGCGGCCAGCGCCAGCGGCTGCTTCATGAACGTGCGGAATCCGAGCTTGACCCATTGCATGCCTCTCGCTGCCGGGACGATATTGAGTTTCATCGAGGAATACGTTGGGGAAGTCGGGCTGGATGCATGTTCATTGCAGCACGAACGCTCGCGGTCGCGCGGCCCGTGACAAATTTAACGCAGCGCGGCGGGCGGGTTCGCCACGCGCTGGCGCAGCACGCGCTCGAAGTGGGACGGGTCGTGCGGCTTGAGCATCGTGGCTTCGCGCGGCAGGTGCAGGTCCCACAGGCGCGACACCCAGAAGCGCAGCGCGCCGGCGCGCAGCATCGCGGGCAGCAGGCGCCGCTCGGCTGTCGCAAGCGGGCGCACCCTTGAATAGGCGCCGACGAATGCGCTCGCGCGCTGTGGGTCGTGCGCGCCGCTGTCCAGGGCTATGCACCAGTCGTTCAGGCACACGGCGATATCGAAGAGCCACGTGTCCACGCCGGCGAAATAGAAGTCGAAGAAGCCGGTGAGCTTGCCATCCTCGAACATCACGTTGTCGCGGAACAGGTCGGCATGGATCGGCCCGCGCGGCAACGCGGCGCAGGCCGCACTCGCGGCGACGTGGTTCTGGAACGCGAGCTCGCTGCGCAGCAGCGCCGCCTGTTCGGCCGTCACATGGGGCAGCACGACGGGCACCGTCTCGTTCCACCACGCGAGGCCGCGCAGGTTCGGCTGCGTCATCGTGAAGTCGCGCGCCGCGAGGTGCATGCGTGCGAGCATCTCGCCGACCGCGGCGCAGTGCTCGCGCGTGGGCTGCAGCTCGCTGTGGCCGCGCAGTTTCTCGACGACCGCCGCGGGCTTGCCCTGCAGCGTGAACAGCAAGTCGCCTTCAGGGTGGGCGGCCGACGCGGTGCCGGGCTGCGTCGCGGGTTCGGGCACCGGGATGCCCTTGCGCGCGATGTGCTTCATCAGGTACAGGTAGAACGGCAACTGTTCGTGCGTGAGCCGTTCGAACAGCGTCAGCACGTACTCGTGCGGGCGCCCGTCCTGCTGCGTCGTGAGGAAATAGTTGGTGTTCTCGATGCCGCCCTGGATGCCGCGCAGCGACACCAGCTCGCCGAGCTCGAGGCGGCGCACCAGCGCGCCGGCCTCTTCCTCCGGGACGGGCGTGAAGACCGCCATCAGAAGTGGAGCACGTTCCAGACCCGCTCGCCGCCCGGCACGGCGCGGCGGTTGTCGTTGGCGGGCGGATGCGACATGCTCGGCGGCACGATCTCGTACGCCGGCATGCCGTCCTTCGGCTGCACCGTGATGCTCTCGGCCTGGCCCGCGTAGCGCGTCTCGTCGATCTTCACCGCGCTGTCCTCGACGTGGATGTGCTCCACCTTCTGGTTCTTCTTGGGGTCGGCCGGCGGCGAATCCTGCACCAGCGGCGCCGCGGCAAAAGCGGCAGAAGAGGCGAGCAGGCACGAGGCAATGGCGATGCGCGGGAGCATGAGGCCATTGTAGGCTGCTGCACAATCGGCGAATGACCGAATCCGTGATGCCCGACACCGGCGGCCCGAAGGTCGTGCTGCTGGTGGACGGCTCGAGCTACCTTTATCGCGCCTACCACGCGATGCCCGATTTGCGCGCCGTGCCCGGCGACCCCACGAGCGCGGCCACCGGCGCGATCCGCGGCATGATCAACATGCTGCAGAAGCTGCGCAAGGACGTGCGCGCCGACTACTGCGCCGTCGTGTTCGACGCGCCCGGCAAGACCTTCCGCGACGACATCTTCCCCGAGTACAAGGCGACGCGTTCGCCGATGCCCGACGACCTGCGCAAGCAGATCGAGCCCATCCACGAAGTCGTGCAGTTGCTGGGGTGGAAAGTGCTGAACGTGCCCGGCGTCGAAGCCGACGACGTGATCGGCACGCTCGCGTGCCTGGCGACCGAACGCGGCTGCGACACCATCATCTCGTCGGGCGACAAGGACCTGTCGCAGCTCGTGAACGAGCACGTGACCGTGATCGACACGATGAACGATCGCAAGCGCGACGTGCAGGGGGTCACGAACGAGTTCGGCGTGCCGCCGTCGCTCATGGTGGACTACCAGACGCTGGTGGGCGATGCAGTCGACAACGTGCCGGGCGTCGACAAGGTCGGGCCGAAGACGGCCGTGAAGCTGCTGCAGGAATACGGCTCGCTCGAGAACCTCGTCGCGCACGCGGCCGAAGTGAAGGGCGCGGTCGGCGAGAACCTGCGCAAAGCGCTCGACTGGCTGCCGACGGCGCGCGAGATCCTCACGGTCAAGAAGGACTGCGACCTGAAGGATTTCATCCGGGGGCTGCCGTCGCTCGACGACATCGCGGTGACCGAAGGGCAGGACACCGGGAGGCTCAAGTCTTTCTACGAGAAGTTCGGCTTCAAGGGGCTCGTGAAGCAGCTCGAGACGCACGACGTGCCGCCCGAACTGATCGAGGAACAGCGCACCAGGAAGAAGGTCGGCCCGGGGCCGGGCCGCGAGTTCGAGGAGCCCGACCTGTCGGGCCTGTCGCAGGTGACGACGCTGCGCTACGACACGATCTTCACGTGGCCGCAGGTGGACGAATGGCTCGCGAAACTCGAGGCCGCGGAGCTCGTCGCGCTGGACACCGAGACCAATTCGCTCGATGAGATGCAGGCCGAGATCGTCGGCATCTCGTTCGCGGTGAAGCCGGGCGAAGCCGCGTACATCCCGCTCGGGCACAACTACCAGGACGCGCCGGAGCAGTTGCCGCGCGACGAAGTGCTCGCGAAATTCAGGCCATGGCTGGAGAACCCGGCGAAGAAAAAGCTCGGCCAGCACGTCAAGTACGACCGCCACGTGTTTGCGAACCACGGCATCGAAGTGCAGGGCTACGAGCACGACACGATGCTGCAAAGCTACGTGCTCGAGGTGCACAAGCCGCATTCGCTCGCGAGCCTGGCCGAGCGGCACCTCGGGCGCAGCGGCATCGACTACGAGATGATCGCCGGCAAGGGCGCGCACCAGATCCCGTTCCCTCAAGTCCCCGTGGACAAGGCCGCCGAGTATTCGTGCGAGGACTCGGACCAGACGATGGACGTGCACCTCGCGCTGTGGCCGAAGGTGCAGGCGGACAGCAAGCTCGCGTTCATCTACGGGCTGGAAATGCGCAGCAGCGAGACGCTGTATCGCATCGAACGCAACGGCGTGCTGATCGACGCGGCGTTGCTTGCGAAGCAGAGCGACGAACTCGGCAAGCGCATGATGCAGCTCGAACGCGAGGCGCACGAGCTCGCGGGGCAGCCGTTCAACCTCGGTTCGCCCAAGCAGATCGGCGAGATCCTGTTCGGCAAGCTGGCGCTGCCGGTGGTGAAGAAGACGGCCAGCGGCGCGCCGAGCACCGACGAGGAAGTGCTGGAGAAACTTGCGGAGGACTACCCGCTGCCCGCCAAGCTGCTGGAGCACCGCGGCCTGTCGAAGCTGAAGGGCACGTACACCGACAAGCTGCCGCAGATGGTCCATCCGCGCACGGGCCGCGTGCACACGCACTACGCGCAGGCGGTGGCGATCACGGGGCGCCTGTCGTCGAACGACCCCAACCTGCAGAACATCCCGGTGCGCACGCCGGAAGGCCGGCGCATCCGCGAAGCGTTCGTCGCGGGCCCGGG
>DATBPW010000080.1:0-7784 GCA_036561125.1 Ramlibacter sp.
CTACTGGGCCGGGAAGGTGCGCGAGCGCGACTACGCGATCGACGACGCGCAGGTCAAGCCGTACTTCTCGCTGGACAACATGGTGGCCGCGGCCTTCGATTGCGCCAATCGCCTCTTCGGCATCCGCTTCACGCCGCGCAATGACTTGAAGCTGTACCACCCCGACGTGAAGGCCTACGAGGTGCACGACGCGCAGGGCACGCCGGTCGGCCTGTTCCTGCACGACAACTTCGCGCGCACCGGCAAGAAAAGCGGCGCCTGGATGAGCTCGTACCAGCGCCAGGCGCGCAACGGCGGCGACCTGCGGCCCGTCATCGTCAACAACAACAACTTTGCCAAGGGCGCGCCGACACTGCTGTCGTTCGACGACGTGCGCACGCTGTTCCACGAATTCGGCCACGGGCTGCACGGCATGCTGTCGAACGTGCGCTACGTCCAGCTGTCGGGCACCGCGGTGCTGCGCGATTACGTCGAGCTGCCGTCGCAGCTGTTCGAGCACTGGATGGAAGAGCCCGAAGTGCTGCGCCGCCACGCCCGCCACATCGACACCGGCGAGGCGATTCCCGATGCGCTGATCGACAAGCTGCAGAAGGCCGCGCAATTCGGCCAGGGTTACGAGACGGTGAGCTACACGTCGAGCGCGCTCGTCGACATGGCCGTCCACACGCATCCCGACCCGGCATCGATCACCGACTGGAGCGCGTTCGAGGCCGAGGTGCTCGCCGAGCTCGGCACGCCGGAAGTCGTCGGCGCACGCCACCGCCTCGTGCATTTCCAGCACCTGTTCTCCAGCGACGCGTACGCGGCCGGCTACTACGTGTACATGTGGGCCGAAGTGCTCGATGCCGACGCCTATGGCGCGTTCAAGGAGGCGGGCAACCCGTTCGATGCGCAGGTTGCGGCGAAGCTGAAGCAGTGGGTCTATTCGAGCGGCAACAGCCTCGAGCCGGGATATGCATACGCGTCGTTCCGCGGGCGTGCGCCGCGCGTGGAGCCGCTGCTGGAGCAGCGCGGCTTGCTGCAACCGGCGTAAGGACCGTTGCGCGGCGCGGGGCCCGCGCGCAGAATGGCCCGAACCCGGTGATGCAATGCCGGGGTCGGGAGCGCAGGCCGTGTCCTATCCGGTGGAGGTGAGCGACGATCCGTCCGACTGGATGGATTCGACGCGGCTCATCGACCTGCACGACACCAAGCTGCGCCTGCGCGCCCAGTCGCTCACGCAACTCGCGCGCACCGAGCGCGAAAAGGCGCTGGCGATCTACAGCGCCGTCAAGCGCATCCCGTTCGCCAAACCAATGAAGCTGCGCCTGCGCACGGCGCACGAGACCCTGCGGCTGAGGCACGCCGATGCCGAGGACAAGGCGACGTTGTTCGTCGGGCTGCTGCGCGCCGCGCGCTTTCCCGCCCGCGTGTGCTACGTCGAGCTGCACGGCGCCATCCTGCGCGGCCTCACGCGCGCGATCGCGAGCGCCGGCCGGCCCGTGGTGCAGGTGTGGTTCGACGATCGCTGGCGCTCGACCGACACGTACATCTTCGACGCGCACTACATCGCGGCGGCCCGCGCGCGCCTGCGCGCGCTCAAGTGGGACTGGGGCTACGGGCTGCACCGGCGCGGCCACGCGCTGTGGGACGGCATGGCGGATGCGCATCTCGGCGGCGATGAGCAAGTGGCCGGCGACATCTCGCTCGGCGTGCTCGGCTGGTTCCACGACCCGTACGACTTCCTCGTCTCGCCCGTGTGCCGGGAGCGCTTCCCGCGCCTGCCGCGCGCCGTGCGCTGGAACGTCCTCGCACCGGGGATGAACCGCGCGGTGAACCACCTGCGCGACTCGCAACCCGGCGGTGGCTCGCCCTCCTTCGGCGCGGCCTGATCGCCGCGCGGCCGCGCAGGCTGGATGCGACAATGGCGGCATGAGTGCCGTGTTGAAGATCGAGCGCGAGACGCACAAGCTCGAAAAGCGCCTGTGCCGCCTCGTCGGGCAGGCCATCGCCGACTACAACATGATCGAGTCCGGCGACAAGGTGATGGTGTGCCTGTCGGGCGGCAAGGACAGCTACTCGCTGCTCGACATCCTGCTGAAGCTGCGCGCGCGTGCGCCGGTCGCTTTCGACATCGTGGCGGTGAACCTCGACCAGAAGCAGCCCGGCTTCCCCGAACACGTGCTGCCGGAGTACCTGCGGAACCTCGGCGTGTCTTTCCACATCGAGGAGCAGGACACGTACTCGATCGTCAAGGACAAGATCCCCGAAGGCAAGACGATGTGCAGCCTGTGCTCGCGGCTGCGGCGGGGCATCCTCTATCGCGTGGCGGACGAGCTCGGCGCGACGAAGATCGCGCTGGGCCACCATCGCGACGACATCCTGCAGACCGTGTTCCTCAACATGTTCTTCGGCGGCAAGCTCAAGGGCATGCCGCCCAAGCTGGTCAGCGACGACGGCCGCCACATGGTGATCCGCCCGCTCGCGTACGTGGCCGAAAAGGATCTCGCGCGCTGGGCCGCGCATCGCGCATTCCCGATCATCCCCTGCACGCTGTGCGGCTCGCAGGACAACCTGCAGCGCAAGCAGGTGGGCGAGATGCTGCGCGAGTGGGAGCGCAAGCACCCCGGCCGCCTGGACAACATGTTCAGCGCGCTGCAGAACGTGGTGCCGTCGCACCTGGCCGACGGAACCCTGCACGATTTCAGGAATCTGACCCTCACGGGCGAGGCGAGCGAGGACGGCGACAAGGCGTTCGACGAAGACGAACTGCCGGCGCCCGTCGCATTGCCGAACCTGCAGGTCATCAAGATGTGAAGCCGCGTGGTGGCTTCGCGGCTCAAAGAGGTTGCGATGAAGTCGTCATTCCGAAAGTTCGCCGGCGCACTCGCCGCTTTCGCGCTGTCGCTGCTCGCAGGCTGCGCGAACACCTACTTGCTGGACAACACGGTCCAGTCGTTCAGCCAGGTCCCCACGCTGGCCCAGCCGGCCACGTACCGGTTCGAGCGGCTGCCCTCGCAGCAATCGCCCGAACAGCCGCAGCTCGAGGCGTTGGCCGACCCGGCCCTCAACGCCGCGGGCTTGCATCGCGACGACGCCAATCCGCACTACTCGGTGCAGATCAGCGCGCGCGCCATGCCCACGATTTCGCCCTTCGCGGACCCATGGGGCCCGTACGGCCACTTCGGCTTCGGCGCGTGGGGATGGCGCCACCGCTGGGGTGTCGGCGCGGGCTGGGGCTACCCGCCGGAGCCGTCGTGGTACCACCGCGAAGTCAACGTCGTGGTGCGTGACCTGGGCACCGGCAAGGTCGTGTTCGAATCGCGCGCCATCAACGACGGCCCATATTTCGACCCGTCCCATGTGCTGCCCGCGATGTTCAGCGCGGCGATGCAGGGCTTTCCCAATCCGCCGGCCGGTCCGCGGCAGGTCAACATCCAGATCGGCAGCTGACCCGCAGGAGTGCGCGGCGGCTTGGGCATTTCCGCTTCACCCACCTAGAATGGGGGCGTGGAAGCCACGCGAATCATCGCGATCCGGCATGGCGAAACGTCCTGGAATGCCGAGTCCCGCATCCAGGGCCAGCGCGACGTCGGGCTGAACGACACCGGCCGCTGGCAGGCAAGGCGGGTGGGCGCGGCCCTTGCCGGGGAGGAAATCAAGGCCGTCTATTCGAGTGACCTCGGTCGCGCGCACGAGACGGCCGAGTCCATTGCCGCAGTCACGGGCATCCCGGTCGTGCGCAGCGAAGGCCTGCGCGAACGCTCCTTCGGCATGTTCGAGGGCAAGACCTTCGACGAGATCCACCAGCACTGGCCCGAGCAGGCGCTGCACTGGCGCCGGCGCATCCCCGACTGGCAGCCGCCCGAAGGCGGCGAGTCGCTCATCGAGTTGCGCCAGCGCGTGCACACGACGATGGTCGGCCTGGCCGCGCGCCATCCGGGCGAGCAGATCGTGGTGGTCGCGCACGGCGGCGTGCTCGACACGCTGTACCGTATCGCGACGGGACAGGAAGTGAATTCGCCGCGCACGTGGGAGCTGCCCAACGGCGCGATCAACCGCCTGCTGTGGACACCGCAGGGCTTCACGCTGGTGGGCTGGTCCGACACGCAGCACCTGGACGAAGAGGCCGGCGACGATGCCACCAGTTTCTGAGGCGTCCATCGGCGCCGGCGTCGCCGACATCGACACCCCTGCGCTCGTCGTCGACCTCGACGCGATGAAGCGCAACATCGCGCGCATGGCCGAGTTCGCGCGCAAGCACGACGTGCGCTGGCGCCCGCACGCCAAGATGCACAAGAGCGCGGAGCTCGCGCGAATGATGATCGACGCCGGCGCCACCGGCTGCTGCGTGCAAAAGACCGCCGAGGCCGAGGCGATGGCGGCGGGCGGCGTGCGCGACATCTACATCAGCAACGAGGTGATCGCACCGCACAAGCTCGCACGCGTTGCGCGGCTCGCGCATCGCCTCGCGGCCGAGGGCGGCAAGCTCGCGATCGCTATGGATAGCATCGAAGGCATCCAGCGCCTGGCGCTCGCGATGAACGAAGTGCGTGCGCAATCCGACGCGCCCGCCACCATCGACGTGTTCGTGGAGATCGACGTCGGCCAGGGGCGCTGCGGCGTCGCACCCGGCGCCGCAGCCGTGCCGCTCGCGCAGGAGATCGGCAAGCACGCTGCCTTGCGATTCGCGGGGCTGCAGGCCTACCAGGGCCGCGCGCAGCACCTGCGCACACCGAAGGAAAGGCGCGAGGCGATCGCCGTCGCCGTGGAGGACGTGATCCACACGCGCAAGCTGATCGAAGCGGAAGGCATCGCGGTCAGCCTCGTCACCGGGGCCGGCACGGGCACGATGGTGTGCGAGGCGGCGAGCGGCGTGTACGGCGAGTTGCAGGCGGGCTCGTTCCTCTTCATGGACGCCGACTACGCGGCGAACGAGCGCGACCCGGCGCAGCCGCAGTTCGAGCACGCGCTGTTCGTCAAGACGCAGGTGATCAGCTCGCACGCCGGCCACGCCGTGTGCGACGCGGGGCACAAGAGCCACGCGATCGATTCCGGCTTGCCGAAGGTGCATGCGCCCGACGCGGACAGCGAGCTCGAATACGGCAACGGCGGCGACGAGCACGGCATCCTGCGTCCCGCGAAGGGGAGCACGCGCGTTCCCGCCATCGGCCGCATGCTGTGGCTGATCCCCGGCCACTGCGATCCCACCGTGAACCTGCACGACTCGATGGCCGGCGTCGTGGGCGGCCTGCGGAGCGGCACGGTGGAGCGCAACATCAGGGTTGACGCGAGGGGCGCGCTCACCTGAGCGCGTGACAATGCTGGTATGTCCCCGTACCAGGTCATCGTCCTCGCGACACCGGTCTTCTTCCTGCTGATCGGCATCGAGTACGCCTACGGCGTCGCGAAGGGCCGCAACACCTATCGCCTGGACGACGCGATCTCGAGCATCGGCCTTGGGATGCTCTCGCAAGTGACGCAGGTGTTCACGCAGCTGCTTCGCTTCGGCATCTATATCGCCGTGTACGGCGCCGTCGCCCAATGGCACAACGATGCCTTCTGGTCCTCGTGGTACGGCTGGCCGCTCGCGCTGCTGTTCTACGACCTGTGCTACTACTGGCTGCACCGCCTCGGCCACGAAAGCGCGGTGCTGTGGGCCGCGCACGTCGTGCACCACCAGAGCCAGGACTACAACCTGTCGACCGCGCTGCGCCAGACCAGTTCGGGCGCGCTGCTCGGGTGGCTCTTCTACCTGCCGATGGCAATCGCGGGCGTGCCGCCGCTGGTGTTCGGCGTCGTCGCGCTGATCGACCTGCTCTACCAGTTCTGGGTGCACACGGAGCACGTGCCGAAGCTCGGATGGTTCGACCGCTGGTTCTGTTCGCCGTCCAACCATCGCGTGCACCACTCGGTCAACGACCGCTACCTCGATCGCAACTACGGCGGCGTGCTGATCGTGTGGGACCGCATCTTCGGCAGCTTCGAGGAAGAAACCGAGAAGTGCGTGTACGGCACGCGCAGCCCGCTGCAAAGCTGGGACCCGCTGTGGGCGAACTTCGAGGTGTACTGGTCGCTCGCGAAGGACTCATGGCACGCGCGCAACTGGCTCGACAAGCTGCGTGTGTGGATCAAGCCACCGGGCTGGCGTCCGGCCGACGTCGCGGCGCGCTTCCCCAAGCCCGCGTTCGAGATCACACACGTGACGCTCTATTCGCCGCCGCTGACGAAGGCTCTTGCGCGGTTCGCCGCCGCGCAATTTGTGTTGATGCTCGCGGGCGTCGTGGCCTTCCTGTGGCATGCCGACGGCATGCCGCCCGCCGACGCGATGGCGTGGGTGCTCGCGCAAGCCGTCGCGGTGTGGGCCATCGGTGCGGCCATGCAAGGGCGCATCACGATGCTCGAGGCGGTGATGCTCGAAGCCGCGGCGCTTGCGACCGCGACAGCCGCAGTGGGGATGGTGGACCTGTTGCGCATCCTGAAGCCGTCGGTGATGGCGCTGGCGATCGTGTTCGTCATCCAGCGCGGCAACGCGCAGCGGCTGCTCGTCGCAGCGCTCGCGTTGTCGATGGTGGGCGACCTCCTGCTGCCGGGCCGCTTCATTCCCGGCCTCGTGAGTTTCCTGTGCGCGCACCTGTGCTACATCGCGTTGTTCAAGCAGGACGCGCCGTGGTTTGCCAGCCGCAAGGCGCTCGCCTGCACAGTGGCGGCCGCGGCCGTGATGTATGCCGTGCTGTTCCCGCACCTCGGGCCGGTGCTGCAGGTCGCCGTCGCGTGCTACGCGCTGGTGATCGCGTGCATGGCGGCGCAGGCGATCGGCCGCGCGAGCGTCCTGCGCGATGCGCACTCGGTCGGCGTCGCGGTGGGCGCGACGATCTTCATGGCCAGCGACTCGATCCTCGCGATCAACAAGTTCGCGATTCCCCTGCCCTCCGCCGACTTCCTCGTGCTCGCCACGTACTACGCCGCGCAGATCCTCATCGTGCACAACGCATTTAAATGGGGTCAGATTCCAAATTCGCAGGCCTGCTCCGCAGGCCAATACAACGTCGCGCAGCGACGAGCGAAATTGGAATCTGACCCCATTTAAATCATTCGTCGAACAGCGCCCCCGCGCTCTTCGGCGGCGTCACGCCGAGGTGACGGAACGCCGCGAGCGTGGCGATGCGCCCGCGCGGCGTGCGCTGCAGGTAGCCCTGCTGGATCAGGTACGGCTCGATCACGTCCTCGATCGTGCCCGCCTCCTCGCCGATCGACGCGGCGATGTTGTCCAGCCCGACCGGCCCGCCATCGAAGCGATGCACCACCGCTTCGAGCAGCTTGCGGTCCATCACGTCGAAGCCCTGGGGGTCGACGTCGAGCATCGCCAGCGCCTTGTGCGCGATGTCCTGCGTGATGCTGCCCGAGGCTTTCACGTCGGCGTAGTCGCGCACGCGCCGCAGCAGGCGGTTGGCGATGCGCGGCGTGCCGCGCGAACGCTTGGCGATCTCGATGCTGCCCGCATCGTCGATCGGTGCGGCAAGCAGCTTCGCACTGCGCCGCACGATCTTCGTGAGCTCCTCGGCCGTGTAGAACTCCAGCCGCGCGACGATGCCGAAGCGATCGCGCAGCGGGTTGGTGAGCATGCCCGCGCGTGTCGTCGCGCCCACCAGCGTGAACGGCTGCAGGTCCAGCTTGATCGAGCGCGCCGCCGGGCCTTCGCCGATCATGATGTCGATCTGGTAGTCCTCGAGCGCGGGGTACAGGATCTCCTCGACGACCGGCGACAGCCGATGGATCTCGTCGATGAACAGCACGTCGTTCTT
>DATBPW010000081.1:0-5899 GCA_036561125.1 Ramlibacter sp.
CGGGTGGTGCTGTCGTTCGACGAAAGATGAGGAGACAGGGATGAACGTCCTGCAAAGCTACATCGCCGGCCGCTGGATCGGCCAGCAAGGTGCGCAGGAACTGCGCAGCGCCGTCAACGGCAAGCCGGTGGCGAGCACGCATGCGGAGAAGATCGACTTCGCCGAAGCGGTCGGCCATGCACGCAAGGTCGGCGTGCCGAACTTGCTGAAGCACGACTTCCAGCAGCGCGCGGCCATGCTCAAGGCGCTCGCGAAATTCCTGGCCGATCGCAAGGAAGATCTCTACCAGGTGTCGGCGCACACCGGCGCGACGCGCGCCGACGGCTGGATCGACATCGAAGGCGGCAGCGGCACGCTGTTTGCGTACGCGAGCGTCGGCACGAACGAGTTGCCGTCCGGCAATCTCGTGCACGAGGGCCCGGCGATCCCGCTGGGCAAGCAGGGCCACTTCGCGGGCACGCATATCCTCGTGCCGCGCGGCGGGCTGGCGGTGCACATCGACGCGTTCAACTTCCCGGTGTGGGGCCTGCTCGAGAAATTCGCGCCGAGCTTCCTCGCCGGCGTGCCGTGCATCGGCAAGCCGGCGACGTCGACGAGCTACCTCACCGAAGCGATGATGCGGCTCGTCGTCGAATCGAAGATCCTGCCGGACGGCGCGCTGCAGCTCGTGATCGGCCCGACGGGCGACCTGCTCGATCGCCTCGACGGTGCGGACGTCGTCACGTTCACGGGCTCCGCCGACACCGCGGCGAAGTTGCGCGTGCACCCGAATCTCGTGCGCCACTCGATCCCGTTCAACGCCGAAGCCGATTCGCTGAACATGGCCGTGCTCGCGCCGGACGTGACGCCCGACGACGAGGAGTTCGACCTGTACGTCAAGGAAGTCGCGCGCGAGATGACGGTGAAGGCCGGGCAGAAATGCACCGCGATCCGGCGCGCGATCGTGCCGAGGAAGTACGTGGACGAAGTCGCGAAGCGATTGAAGGCGCGCCTGGCGAAGACGGTCGTCGGCGATCCGTCGCTCGAGGACGTGAGGATGGGCGCGCTCGCGTCGCTGGACCAGAAGGCGGACGTCGCGGCGCGCGTGCAGGCGCTGATGAAGGGCGCGGAACTGGTGTTCGGCGAGCGCGACGGTTTCGCGCCGAAGGGCGAGGGCGTCGCCGAAGGCGCATTCTTCGCGCCCACGCTGCTGCTCGCGAAGAACCCGATGGCCGACGACAGCGTGCACGACATCGAGGCGTTCGGCCCGGTGAGCACGCTGATGGCTTACGACGGCATCGACGAAGCCGCGGTGCTCGCGGCGAAAGGCAAGGGCTCACTCGTCGGCACGCTGGTCACCAAGGATCCCGCGATCGCTGCGCGCTTCGTGCCGATGGCTGCCGCGACGCATGGCCGCATCCTCATCCTCGATCGCGAAGCCGCGGTGGAATCGACGGGCCACGGCTCGCCGCTGCCGGTGCTCAAGCACGGCGGCCCGGGCCGCGCCGGCGGCGGCGAAGAGCTCGGCGGTGTCCGCGCGGTCAAGCACTACCTGCAGCGCGCGGCAGTGCAAGGCTCGCCGACGATGCTCTCGGCCGTCACTCGCGAACACGTGCGCGGCGCGAAGGTCACCGAGGACGGCACGCATCCGTTCCGCAAGTATTTCGAGGATCTCGCCATCGGCGATTCGCTGCTCACGCACCGGCGCACGGTGGGCGAAGCGGACATCGTCAATTTCGGCGGCATCTCGGGCGACTACTTCTACATGCACTTCGACGAGATCGCGGCGAAGCAAAGTCCGTTCGGCAAGCGGATCGCGCACGGCTACTTCGTGTTGTCCGCAGCGGCAGGCCTGTTCGTCGAGCCGAAGCCGGGCCCGGTGCTCGCGAACTACGGCCTGGACACGCTGCGCTTCGTCAAGCCCGTGGGCATCGGCGACACGATCCAGGCGCGCCTCACGGCGAAGCGCAAGATCGACAAGAAGAAGGACCAGGGCGTGGTCGCGTGGGACGTCGAAGTCACGAACCAGGACGGCGAGCTCGTCGCGAGCTACGACATCCTGACGCTGGTGGCGAAACGTCCGGCGGCCTGAACCAGTACACAGTTGCTCGGCAGTAAAGAACAAGGGCGCCGCGGGGCGCCCTTGTTGCGTGTCGTTATGGTGCCGGAGAAAGGAATCGAACCCTCGACCTTCTCATTACGAATGAGCTGCTCTACCAACTGAGCTACACCGGCCTCTTTTTATTGTGAGCCTGCGATTATAGCGTGGCGGTCACAGGGCCCTTTGGGGTGGCGGTTTGGCGCGCTTCTTGCGACGAACTGCCCGGTTCGGCGCAGCGACTCGCTGGGACTCGGTAGTAATCCTGAGGCCGCCCCGCCCGCCGGTGGTTTTTGACAAGCGATTGACAAACTATACTCGTCGGTTTGGACAAAGGTGGGGTCCCTACCGGACGCCACCCGGTCCAAGAGGACGCGTGGCCCCACCGGCGCCCCTGCGTATTCAACCGTCTTTTGAATCCCAAAAGCCAAAGGAAAGATCTTGCGGACTTCGGCCTTCTTCATTCGTGCAGCCGCCCTCGCGCTGCTGCCCCTGGCGCTCCTCGCCCAATCTCCCGCGTACGCGCAGGCTGCCGCACCCGCTTCGGCGCCCGCGTCCGTCGGCACCGACACCTCCACGCCGCCGGCTGCCGCTGCAGCGCAGGCTGCGTCGCAGAAGGCCGGCACACCCGATGTCGCATCGACGGACAACCCCTACGGCATCGAAGCGCTGTGGAAGGGTTCGGACAACATCGCGCGCTCGGTGCTCGTGATCCTCGCGATCATGTCGGCGGGCAGCTGGTACATCCTGATCACCAAGCTGCTCGAGCAAACCAAGATGAACCGCCACGCGCGCACGGTGGACCAGAAGTTCTGGGGCCAGCCGACGGTCAGCGCCGCGGCGAATTCGCTGGAGAAGAACAGCGCCTACCGCTTCATCGCTGAAGCCGGTGTCGCTGCGACGAACGACCACGGCGGCCTCAAGAGCCACATCCCGATGGCCGACTGGATTCCCATGAGCATCACGGCCGCTGTGGACCGTGTGCATGCCAACACGCAAGCGGGCCTCGCGTTCCTCGCGACGGTCGGCTCGACTTCCCCGTTCGTCGGCCTGTTCGGCACCGTGTGGGGCATCTATCACGCACTGACGGCCATCGGCATCTCGGGCCAGGCCTCGATCGACAAGGTCGCCGGCCCGGTGGGCGAGGCGCTGATCATGACGGCCATCGGCCTGGCGGTCGCGATTCCCGCTGTGCTCGCGTACAACTGGCTCGCGCGCCGCAACAAGGCGGTGATGGACGAAGTGCGCGAGTTCGCCGACGAACTCAACGCCGTGATCGTCGGTTCCGCCGGCCGCGCTGCTTAAGCGCCGACCGCTCCCATCCTAGGAGTCACGCCATGGCAATGGCAGTCGGCCCGGCTTCCGGCGACGAAGACGAAGTGATGTCGAACATCAACACCACGCCCCTGGTGGACGTGATGCTGGTGCTGCTCATCATCTTCCTGATCACCATCCCCGTGGTGACGACGTCGATCCCCGTGCAGCTCCCCAAGGAGCGCGTGGAGATTCGCGAAACGAAACCCGAAAACGTGATCATCTCGGTGGACGTCAAGGGCAACATCTACTGGTACGACGCGAAGGTGCCCAACGAGGCCTTCCTGGTCGACCGGCTCAAGAAGGTTTCGACCTTGAAGCCGCAGCCCGAAGTGCAGATCCGCGGCGACCTCGCCGCGCGCTACACGGGTGTGGGCAAGGTGCTGCTGGCGTGCCAGCGCGCCGGCATCACCAAGGTGGCGTTCATCACCGAACCGCCGCCGCTGGGAGGCTGAGCGCATGAAATCCAACTTCAAGATGAAGGGCCGCCGCTTCGGCGGCGGGGGCGATCCCGAGCCCATGATGGACATCAACACCACGCCGCTGATCGACGTGATGCTGGTGCTGCTCGTGATGCTCATCATCACCATCCCGATCCAGCTGCACGCGGTGAACCTGGAGATGCCGGTGGGCGCGCCGCCCACACAGGCGCCGCCCGAGAAGGTGCAGATCGACATCGACGAGAAGAGCACGGTGTACTGGCAGGGCCTGCCGGTGAGCGCCGCGGAACTCGCGCAGAAAATGGATCTCGTATCGACCATGAGCCCGCAGCCCGAGGTGCACATCCGGCCCAACAAGGACTGCAGCTATGCCGTGTTCGCGGACGTGCTGGCATCGACCAAACGCAAGGGGCTCAACAAGGTGGCCGTCATCGGCCACGAGCAGTTCGTCCAATGAGCGCCGCCGCCACCACGCAGCCGCAGCACATCCCGCTGCACCACCGCAAGTACGGCCAGAAGGACCCCAAGCGCCGCGCAATCGGCTGGGCCGTCGTGATCCTGGTGCACGCGATCGTGATCTGGGCGCTCATCACCGGCACCGCGATCAACGCCCTGAAGATCATCAAGAAGCCGCTCGAAGCGGCCGTGATCCAGGAAGTGATCATCCCGCCGCCGCCCCCACCGCCGCCGCCGAAGCCGATCGTCAAGCCCGAGACGCCGAAGGTGGAAGCCCCGCCTCCGCCGTTCGTGCCGCCGCCTGAAGTGACGCCGCCGGTCACCGCGCCGTCGATCTCGTCGGTTGCGACGCCGCCGCCGGCCCCGCCGGTGATCGCGCCACCGCCGCCACCTGCTGCGCCACCCGCACCGAGCGGGCGGCAGAGCATGGGCGTCGCGTGCCCGACGCAGGTCAAGCCGGAGATCCCGCGCGCGGCATTGCGCGACGGCACGAGCGGTGTGGTGAAGGCCCAGGCCACCATCCGCGACGGTCACGTGGTGAACGTCGAGATCCTCTCGGGACCGCGCGTGTTCCACAACGCAGTGCGCGACGCGATGATGCAGTACAAGTGCATCTCCGGCAGCGGCGACATGATCGCCACGCAGGAGTTCTCGTTCAAGCTGGACCAGTAGCGCGAAAGCCCGCTTTCACCGCACACCGAAGGCCGCCACGCGCGGCCTTTTTCTTTTAGCGAAAAGAGGTGATGCGCCAGCGAAACGGCGAACGTTTCTCCGATGTTTTTGGGCAACAAACGCGCCTGAATCGGGTAGGTCGCGAGTGACGCGCATGTGTCACGCGTGTAAAAACGGCGACTGGATGGGTCGGCACGAGCGCTTAGGTGTTCGCGCGCCGTCCGAATTGCGGGGCGGCGCGACGGCATCGCCCCTTCATCTCGGCAGGAACAAGTCTGGAGAACTCATGAGAACCGATACACAAAGGTTTAGAAGGACGGTTGTCTGGCGCGCCGCAATCACGGCGATGGCAGGCACCGCAGCGATGGTGGCTTCGCAGGAGACCCTTGCGCAGCAGACCTCGCTGGAGCGGGTGGAAATCACCGGCTCCGCCGTCCGCCGCGTCGATGCGGAGACGGCACTGCCCGTCACCGTGCTGAAGGTCGACGACCTCAAGAAGCAGGGCTTCACCACCGTCGAGGACATCCTCGGCACGCTGTCGGCGAACCAGGCTTCGCTCGGCACGTCGGGCGCCGTGGGCGCAGCCACCGCCGGGGGTTCGTTCGCGGACCTGCGCGGCCTCGGCCGCAGCCACACGCTGGTGCTGCTCAATGGCCGGCGCATCGTCAACCAGGCCCTCGGCGGCGCGGGCGACAGCTCGGCCCCGGACCTGAACTCGATCCCGCTCGCGGCCATCGACCGCATCGAAGTGCTGCGTGACGGCGCCTCGTCGCTGTACGGCACGGACGCCATCGGCGGTGTGATCAACTTCATCACGAAGAAGGATTTCCAGGGCGGCGAGGCATCGGCCACGTACAGCAGCCCGCAACATCCGGGCGGCAAGTCGTATGAGGCCAGCGTCGGCTACGGCCACGGTGACCTCGACAAGGACAAGTGGAAT
>DATBPW010000082.1:0-1621 GCA_036561125.1 Ramlibacter sp.
GCTCGCCGACGCCGCGCTGGCGCTTTTCATCCGGTGACCCCCATGGGCAGCTTCACTTCTTCATGGAATCCCGCGGGCGACGCCGCGCAGCAGCGGCGCGCGGCAATGCTCGAGCGCATCGCGCAATTGCGCGCGCTCGAGGGGCGCGCCGCCGCCGCGTCGGCGAAATCGAAGCCGGTGTTCGACAAGCGCGGGCAACTGCTGCCGCGCGAACGCGTGGCGCTGCTGCTCGACCCCGGCACGCCCTACGTGCCGCTGTGCTCGCTCGCGGGTTACCTGCAGGACACGAAGGAGGCGAGCGAGTCCGTGCCCGGCGGGGGCATCGTCGCGGGCATCGGCTTCGTCTCGGGTACGCGCTGCATGATCGTCGCGAGCGACTCGGGCATCGAAGCCGGCGCGATCCAGGCGATGGGCCTCGACAAGATCCTGCGCGTGCAGGAGATCGCGCTGCTAAACAAGCTGCCGTTCCTGCACCTCGTGGAAAGCGCGGGCGCCAACCTGATGCGCTATCGCGTCGAAGGCTTCGTGCACGGTGGCGCGTTGTTCCGAAATCTCGCGCGGCTGTCGGCCGCGGGGATTCCGGTGATCACGGTGCAGCACGGCTCGGGCACCGCGGGTGGCGCGTACATGCCGGGCCTGAGCGATATCGTGGTGATGGTGCGCGGCCGGTCGCGCGCGTTCCTCGCCGGGCCGCCGCTGCTGAAGGCGGCGACGGGCGAGATCGCGACGGAAGAAGAGCTCGGCGGGGCCGAGATGCACACGGCGGTTTCGGGGCTGGGCGAATATCTTGCGGAAGATGACCGGCACGCGCTGGGGATTGCGCGCGATGTGGTCGAACGGCTGTCATTCCGGCGAAGGCCGGAATCCAGCGGCTCGGGCGAAAGCCACTGGATCCCGGCTCAAGGCCGGGATGACATCCTGGGCCTGGTTCCGACGAGCCTGCGCGAACCCATCGACATGCGCGAAGTCATCGTGCGCCTCGTCGATGCCGGCGACATTCTCGAATTCAAGCCGCTCTACGGCGCGGCCACGGTCTGCGCGCAGGCGCGCATCGCCGGCCATCACGTCGGCTTCATCACGAACAACGGACCGATCGAGGTGGCGGGCGCGAACAAGGCGACGCACTTCATCCAGTGGATGTGCCAGCTCGGGCACCCGATCGTGTACCTGCAGAACACCACCGGCTACATCGTCGGCAAGCAAAGCGAGCAGGACGGCATGATCAAGCACGGCAGCAAGATGATCCAGGCGGTGACGAGCGCCACGGTGCCGCAGATCACGATCCAGTGCGGCGCGTCGTTCGGCGCCGGCAACTACGGCATGTGCGGCCGCGCCTACGCGCCGCGCTTCCTGTTCTCGTGGCCGAGCGCGAAGACGGCCGTGATGGGCGGCGAGCAGGCCGCGCAGACCATGCAGATCGTCACGGAGGCCGCGCTCGCGCGCAAGGGCCTCACGCCCGATCCCGCCGAATCGAAAAAGCAGTTCGACCGCATCGTCTCGATGTTCGAAGCGCAGGCCGACGCGTTCTACACGTCGGGCCTGATGCTCGACGACGGCGTGATCGACCCGCGCGACACGCGCGACGTGCTGGCGTTCTGCCTCGACACGATCGCCGAAGCGG
>DATBPW010000083.1:0-4419 GCA_036561125.1 Ramlibacter sp.
GTTCGTGCTCGAGGATGCCCAGGTTGGCATCGAACTTCAGGCCGGTGAGCGTGAGGATCTGCGTGCCGGCCTGGGTCATGGTGCGTTGCCCTGCATCAGCGAGAAGTCGCGGTCGAACCGCATCAGGTGCTGGCCGCCGTCCACGAGCAGCGTCGTGCCGGTGATCGACGAATTCTCCAGCGCGAAGCGCACAGCCGCCGCGACGTCCTGCGGCGTCGACGAGCGGCCGAGCGGCGAGAGCTGGTGCAGCTTGTCGAACTGATCCTGCGTGAGCATGTGGCTCGTGAGCGTGAGCCCGGGCGCGACGCCGACCACGCGCACCTGCGGCGCGAGCGCGAGTGCGAGCATCGTGTTCGCCGATTCGAGCGCCGCCTTCGACAGCGTGTAGCTCACGAAATCGGGATTGGTGTTCCACAGTTTCTGGTCGAGCAGGTTCACGACCACGCCGGCGCCGTTGCGCGAGCTCACGTGCCCATGCAGCGCTTGCGCCAGCACGATCGGTGCGACCGTGTTGGTGCCGATGTGCGCGGCCAGCGATTTCGCACCGAAGCTGGCGAACGAATCGTGCTCGAAGACGGAAGCGCTGTTGACGACCGCGTCGACCGTGCCGAACGCGGCCGCAACCTTTGCGAAGAGACCGCGGGCTTCGTCCTCGATGGAAAGATCGGCCGCGAACGTTTCGCAGCGTGGGCCGGCGCGGCGGCAATCGGCCAGTGTCTGCCTGGCTTCATCCGCCGACGAGCGGTAGTGGATCGCCACCTGCCAGCCCGCGTGCGCCAGCGCGAGCGCGATCTCGCGCCCGAGCCGGCGGGCGGCGCCGGTGACGAGCACGGTTCTCGGTGAGGATGATGGAGCGTTCATTGGCGGACAATGCGGCCGTGACCCCGCAAGCTCCCAGTGTAAGGCGCGCGCTCGAGCAGCTCATCGTCGCGGAGATCGGCCGCGCGGGCGGCTGGCTGCCGTTCGACCGTTTCATGGCGCTGGCGCTGTATGCGCCGCGGCTGGGCTATTACGCCAACGACTCGCGCAAGTTCGGCCAGATGCCGTCGTCGGGCAGCGATTTCGTCACGGCGCCGGAGATGACGCCGATGTTCGGGCGCGCCCTGGCCGCGCAGGTTCGCGAGGCGCTCGATGCGACCGGCACCGACGAAGTCTGGGAGTTCGGTGCGGGTTCCGGCGCGCTCGCCGAGCAGCTGCTGTTCGAACTGGGCGACCGCGTGCGCCGCTACACGATCGTCGAAGTTTCGGTGTCGCTGCAGGCGCGCCAGCGCGAACGCCTCGACGCCTTTTCGGACAAGGTGCACTGGGCCGTGGAATTGCCCGAGATTTTTTCGGCCGTGATCGTCGGCAACGAAGTGCTCGACGCGATGCCGGTCAAGCTGCTCTCGCGCGTGGCCGGTGAATGGAAGGAACGCGGCGTGGCATGGGACGGCGCGGCGTTCGCGTGGCGCGACCAGGCGACGGACCTGCGCGCGCCGTGCGGGATCGAAGGCCAGCACGACTACCTCACCGAGATCCACGTGCAGGCCGAGGCGTTCGTGCGCACGCTGGCGGACCGGCTCGAGTGCGGCGCGGCGTTCTTCATCGATTACGGCTTTCCGGAGCGCGAGTACTACCACCCGCAGCGGCACATGGGCACGCTGATGTGCCATCGCGCGCATATGGCCGATCCCGACCCGCTGGCCGACGTCGGGCAGAAGGACATCACCGCGCACGTGAACTTCAGCGGCATCGCAGTGGCGGCGCAGGAAGCCGGCCTCGCAGTGCTTGGCTACACGACGCAGGGCCGCTTCCTGCTCAACTGCGGCATCGCGAAGCTGCTCGCCGATGCCGACCTGCCCGATCGCGCGGCGGGACACCGGCTCGTCGCGGAGCACGAGATGGGCGAGCTTTTCAAGGTGCTCGCGCTGCACCGCGGCGACTGGTGGGATGCCAAGGGTTTCAGCGAAGGCGACCGCACGGATCGTCTCTAGTCGGGTACGCTCGCGCCCAATGATTCGCTGGTTGATCGTCATCTTCATCGGGCTCGTGCTCATCAACGCGCTCACGCCCTGGCTGCAACGCATCGGCTTCGGCCGCCTGCCCGGCGACCTGCGCTTTCGCTGGCTCGGCCGCGAATGGTTCCTGCCGGTCACGACGACGCTGCTCCTGAGCTTCGTGTTCAGCCTGGTCGCCAAAGTCCTATGAAGGCCTGCATCGACATCGGCGGCACGAAGGTCGCGGTGAGCCTCAACAGCGGCACGGGGCTGGACCTGGTCGCGCGCCGCAGCGAGCCGACCGCGAAAGAGGGCGACAACGGCGCGCTCGCGGCGCAGATCATCCGCATGGTCGACGAAGCGTGCGCGGAAATCGGCGTTGCGCCAGTGTCGATCGAACGCGCAGGCGTGTCGTCGTGCGGGCCCTTCGTCATGCGGCGCGGCCTCATCGAGCTCGCCGCGCCGAACATCTGCGGCGGCATCGCGGGGCCGGCGCGCGGCTTGCCCAACGACTGGAAGACGGCGCTGCTCGAGGCGCCCTTGCGCGAACGCTTTCGCGAAGTGCGCGTGGAAAACGATTGCGTCGCGGCCCTCGAAGCCGAGCGGCGCTGGGGCGCGTTGCAGGGCTTCGACCATTGCGCCTACGTGACGTGGAGCACCGGCATCGGCTGCGGCTTGTGCGTGGACGGCAAGGTGCTGCGCGGCAAGAACGGCAACGCGGGCCACGCGGGGCACATGTTCGTCTCGGACAACACCGATGCGCTGTGCGGTTGCGGCAACATCGGCGACGTCGAGGCGATCACCGCGGGCAGCGCGATCGCGCGGCGCTTCGGCGCCGATGCGCCGACGCTGTTCCGCCTGGCGCAGCAGGGCGACGCGCAAAGCGAAGCGAAGGTCGACGACCTGTGCCGCGTCATCGGCCGCGCCTTGTACAACCTGATTGCGACGCTCGACCTCGAGCGCATCAGCATCGGCGGCAGCGTGTTCTGGCACAACCGCGAGTACCTGCTGCCGAAGTTGCAGGCGCAGGTCGCGGGAAAGCTGCCCGCGCTCACCGACGGCTGCGAGCTCGTCGGCGCGGGGCTGCAGGATCGCGTCGGGGATTACGCCGCGCTGGCGCTGCTGGTGTGAATGTCATCCCGGCGCAGGCCGGGATCGTTGGCGTTCGATACCGCGAGCGTCATCCATCGCCAACGACCCCGGCCTGCGCCGGGGTGACAAATCTCAAATTGCTTTCGCGACCGCTTCGACGCGAGCGTCGTGAATCAGCTCGCCGACCTTCGGCCCGTTGAAACCCTTGGCCTGCGCCGCGCTCGCAATTTCGTGCGTCGCCACGGCCAGCGCCGCACGCAGCGCTTTCATCAAGCGCTCGCCCTGCGGATAGTCCGCGCCGCCCGCGATGCACCGGCACGCGAGGATGATCTGCTCGAAGCGCTGCGGTTTGCGCCACGCATCGCAGTGCTCCAGCAGCCGCACGACTTCGGCTGCATCGGCGTCGATGCTCTCGTCGATGTGCGCTTGTTCGCGGGCGACGGCCTCGGCCAGCTCGCGGCATTCGGTCGGCACGCGCAGCCGTTCGCACAGCGCGCGCAATTCGCCGGCGAGCGCGTGGGTCAGGCAGGCGAAGCGCACCGGCAGCGGTGCGTCCACGCGCGCGCTCTCGTCCACGATGTGCGACAGCGCCGGCCCCCACTCGCGCTCGACCTCGGGCAGCAGCCTGGCGAGCGCGCCGCATTCGCGCAGCACGTCGAACATGCGCGACGGGTTGCGCTCCATCAGTCCGCGCGCGAGTTCCTGCCACACCCGCTCGGCGACCAGCGCGTCGACTTCGCCCGCATCGGCCATCTCGCGCATGAGCTGCATCGTCGCGGGCGCGACGTTGAAATCCGCGAAGCGCGCCGCGAAGCGCGCGACGCGCAGGATGCGCACGGGGTCTTCGCGGAACGCGCCCGTCACGTGGCGCAGCACGCGCGCCTGCAGGTCCTGGCGGCCGCCGAACGGGTCGATGATGTGCCCGTCCGCGTCCTGCGCCATCGCGTTGATCGTCAGGTCGCGCCGCGCCAGGTCCTGCACCAGCGTGACGCTCGGCTCCGCGTGGAACACGAAGCCGTGGTAGCCCGCGGCGGTCTTGCGCTCGGTGCGCGCCAGCGCGTATTCCTCGCGCGTTTGCGGATGCAGGAAGACGGGAAAGTCCTTGCCCACCGGCAGGAAGCCCGAAGCGATCAGCTCCTGCGGCGAAGCGCCGACGACGACCCAGTCACGGTCGCCCGCGGGCAGCCCCAGCAGGGCATCGCGCACCGCTCCACCGACGATGTAGGTCTGCATGCATGGCAGTTTAGGGCTTGTTCAACCGGGCCCAAACGGCAGCGGCCCGCTCGACCGTCCCCGGCGGCGCGGGCGGCAGCGGCAGGCGGCAATCGCCCACGTCCTGCCCGAGCGCGCG
>DATBPW010000084.1:0-14286 GCA_036561125.1 Ramlibacter sp.
AGTCGCGGATCGCCGTGCTCGATGCCGGCGCAATCCCCTACTACTCGGGACTGCGTGCGATCGACATGGTGGGCCTGAACGATGCGCACATCGCGCACCTGCCGGGCGGCTTCATGGCGAAGTGGGACAACGAGTACGTGCTGGCGCAAGAGCCGCTTGTCGTCCAGTTCCACACCATTCGCGAGCGCGGCTTCGTCATCCCGAGCGAGGCGTTCACCGGCACGTCGAAGCTGTATTACTCGCAGGAATTCCAGCGCTGGTACGAATTCGATCCGCACTCGCCGGTCGCACACCTGTTCCGGCGTCGCAGCGCGCCGGTGCAGCACACCTTCCTTGACAGCTTCGCCGACGCGCAATGGCAGGCGCATTGGGACGGCGCGTCGAGCACGTGGAGCGCGGACCTGCGCAAGACCGGCGACAACGTCTGGCCCGCGCCGCCGGACGCGAACATCCACATGGGCAAGTCCTACGTTTACCTGCAGGCGCTCGGCAGCGCGGGCGACGTGAGGTTCGAAAAGTATGTGCCGCTGCCGAAGTCGCTCGTGCAGGGCGAGTCGGCGCACTTCGACGTGCAGGTGCCCAAGGTCGATGCGAGGCAGGTCAAGGCCTGCCTCGTGCTGTTCGCGGTGCTGGACCCGGTCAGCTGCGACAGCCTGCCCGTCGCGCAGTGACGGACAGGTCAGGCCTGGTGGCTCAGGCCGCCCATGACGGTGTCGCCCCGCAGCGGCATCAGGCTGCTGAGCGACAGGTCCGCATCCTGGAACCAGTCGGCCATCAACTGCGCAACCGCGTCCACCGCCTCGAGGCGCGATGAATCGCTTTCCGTTCCTTGCGCGATGATCTGGCGGCAGCACAAGGTGCCGTGCTCCAGGCCGTCTGAAGTGACGACCGGGACCGCGTCGAAGTGCACCGATTCGCCGAAGTCTGCTTGCGGTTGCGCCGTGTCGTCGAGCAGACGGCGTCCGTAGGTGCCCTGCAACTCCACGCGCGCATACTGCCGCTGGGGCGAGGACGAGACGCGGCGCACCACCGTGCGGCCCGCCGCCCATTCGGAGACGAATGCCACGTCCATGCCGAACGCGCTGCGCACGCGACGCAGCATCGAGCACAAGGGCTGGTAGGCCGGAACGTCCGCGTACTCGGCGGTTGCAACCACGAATTCGGCGGCAACGAGGTCGAATCCGCGAGACGAACGGTCCGACCAGTCCATGTCATGAGCTTGATACGTCATGACTCCAGTGGACCGCACTTTCGCACACGCGAAGTTAAGGAAATTGCCGAAAGGCCTTGAGCTGATTTCGCAAGCGCGGCGCGCTGCCCCGCGTCGGGGAGCGCGCGCGGGGCACCGGCGCCAAAAATTTGGTGGAGCTGGCGGGAATCGAACCCGCGTCCGCAAGCCTTCCTCGCGCAGATCTACATGCTTAGCGGTCTGGTTTGGATCTCGCCGCCCGTGTCGCGCAGTCGCACGCTACACGGGCAGCCAGCGCCCTATTGTCTCGCCCCGACCCAAGGCGCCCGGGTCGGGACCAGCCGATGTAGATTACCTTGCAGCTTTTGGAATTGCTTCCTTGGCCCAGCCCATCGGCGAGCTGTTGCAAGGTCGCCGGTGTTTAGGCGGCGAGTGCGTACGTAGAGTCGTTCGCAGTTACTTAGTTTCAGCGGATTTACGAGGTGACTGAACCTCGGCATGCCCCGCTGCGATTCCGAACCCACGTCGAAACCAGTGCAGCCCCGGGAAGCACCTATCTTACGCCGATGGGGGCGTTTTCAAGAGCGGCAGCAATTCGAGCGGCCGGGCGATGTGCGCGTGCGCCTCCCACACGTACACGTCGGCGCCGTTGCCGAGGTAGCCGTACGTCGCCGCGACCGTGCGCATGCCGGCGGCGCGGCCCGCGACGATATCGCGCTCGTCGTCGCCCACGTAGATGCACTCTTGCGGCTGCAGGCGCAACCGGCGCGCGGCTTCGAGGAGTGGCTCCGGATGAGGTTTCGAATGCGGCGTGGTGTCGCCGCCGACGATCGCGCCGGCGCTGCGGAACAGCGGGATCTGCCGGGTGAGCGGCGCGGTGAAGCGCATGGACTTGTTGGTCACGACGCCCCACGCCAGGCCGAGTTCGAGCAGGTTCGCGATGAGCGCCGGGATGCCTTCGAAGATCACGGTGCGCTCGGTCATGGCGCTCTCGTAGTTGACGAAGAATTCCTCGCGCATCGCCTCGTAGTCGGGCGCATCGGGCGTCATGCCGAACGCGATGCCGAGCATGCCGCGCGCGCCGGCGCCGGCCATCGGGCGGTACTTCTCGAGCGGCAGCGGCGGCAAGCCGCGATCGGTCCGCATCTTGTCCGCCGCGGCGCCGAGGTCCGGCGCACTGTCGATCAGCGTGCCGTCCAGGTCGAACAGCACGGCCCGCGCATCTTGGAACATCAGTTCTTGCGCGTCGCCATCAGGTAGTTGACCGAGGTGTCGGACGACAGCCAGTAGCGGCGCGTGATCGGGTTGTATTCCATGCCGCGCGAACCCGCGAGCTCGAGCCCGGCCGCGCGGCAGTACGACGCGAGCTCGCTCGGCCGGATGAACTTCATGTATTCATGCGTGCCGCGCGGCAGCATGTTCAGCACGTACTCCGCGCCGACGATCGCGAACAGGAACGACTTCGGGTTGCGGTTGATCGTGGAGATGAAGACCATGCCGCCCGGCTTGACGAGCCGGCTGCACGCGCGCACGACCGACGCCGGGTCGGGCACGTGCTCGAGCATTTCCATGCACGTCACCGCGTCGAAGCTTTCCGGTTCGGCGGCGGCGAGCGACTCCGCGCTCACCTCGCGGTACTCGACATTGGGCGTGCGTGCTTCCAGCGCATGGATCTGCGCGACGCGCAGCGGCTTGTCCGCCAGGTCGATGCCCACCACGTGCGCGCCCTTGCGCGCCATCGCGTCGCTCAGGATCCCGCCGCCGCAACCCACGTCGAGCACGCGCTTGCCCACGAGCGGCAGCTGCGACTGGATCCAGTCGAGCCGCAGCGGGTTGATCTGGTGCAGCGGGCGGAACTCGCTGTCGGGGTCCCACCAGCGGTGCGCGAGCTCCGAGAACTTCGCGAGTTCGGCGGGGTCGGCGTTCAGTGTTTCTTCGGTCATCGAACCGCCATTGTCCCAAATAAGAAAGCCGCCTTGCGGCGGCTTTCGTGAGGCGCGAAATGCTCAGTGGTTGGCGCGCGTGCCGACCACTTCGATTTCCACGCGGCGGTTCTTCGCGCGGCCTTCGGCGGTCTTGTTGTCGGCGACGGGCTGCTTCTCGCCCTTGCCTTCCGTGTACACGCGGTTCTTCTCGATGCCCTTGGACACGAGGTACGCCTTCACGGCTTCGGCGCGGCGCACCGACAGCTTCTGGTTGTACGCGTCGGTGCCGACGGAGTCGGTGTGGCCGACCGCGATGATCACTTCGAGGTTGATGCCCTTGACCTTGTCGACCAGGTCGTCGAGCTTGGCCTTGCCTTCGGGCTTGAGCACAGCCTTGTCGAAGTCGAAGAACGCGTCCGCCGCATACGTGACCTTCGTCGCTGCGGGCGGCGGGGGCGGCGGGGGCGGCGGCGCCTGCACTGCGGGCGCCGGCGGCGGTGCGACCATGGGTGCGGGCGCTGGGGCTGCAGCTTGCACGACGAGCGCGCCGTCGCAGCCCTTGGCGGCGGTGGCGGGCGTCCAGAACGAGTCGCGCCAGCAGTACTCGTTCGTCCCGTTCTTCCACACGAGCGCACCGTCGCCGTTCACCCAGTTGTCCACGCGGTTGCCGCCGTCGGCGGCCGTGACGCGGGTCTGGGCGACCGCGCCCCCGGCCATCGCGGCGACCGCGAACAGCAGCGCCACTTGGTTCAGTTTCTTCATGGTTCTCCTCTTGAGGGGGAAAAAGCCGCAGCCGCGCTGCGCAAAAACTACGTTTAAGGTGCCCATCACCAAAAGCGTCTAATTTATTGTGCCACACGCGCTTACACAATCAACCGCTGGGACATGGGGCCACCGTAGGACAAAACCTCATTCCTGCAGGCTTGTTGCGGGTTAGCGACAAGGGCCTTGACCGTAGAATCAAAGGCTTCCCGCGCGTCCATCCTCCCCTATTCAATGACCCAATTCGCCAAGGAAACCCTGCCCATCAGCCTCGAAGAGGAGATGCGGCGAAGCTACCTCGACTATGCGATGAGCGTGATCGTGGGGCGGGCCCTGCCGGACGCGCGCGACGGTCTCAAGCCGGTGCACCGTCGTGTGCTCTTCGCGATGCACGAGCTGAACAACGACTGGAACCGTCCGTACAAGAAATCGGCGCGTATCGTCGGCGATGTCATAGGTAAGTACCACCCGCACGGGGACCAGGCGGTGTACGACACGATCGTCAGGATGGCGCAAGACTTCTCGATGCGCCACATGCTCGTGGACGGCCAGGGCAACTTCGGCTCGGTCGACGGCGACAACGCGGCGGCCATGCGCTACACCGAGATCCGCCTCGCGAAGGTCGCGCACGAGATGCTCGCCGACATCGACAAGGAGACCGTCGACTTCGGCCCGAACTACGACGGCAGCGAAAGGGAGCCGCTGGTCCTGCCGACGCGGCTGCCGAACCTGCTGGTCAACGGCTCCGCCGGCATCGCGGTGGGCATGGCGACGAACATCCCGCCGCACAACCTGAACGAAGTGGTCGATGGCTGCCTGCACCTGCTGCGCAACCCGGAGGCGTCGCTGGACGAGCTGATGGAGATCATCCCCGCGCCGGACTTCCCGACCGCCGGGATCATCTACGGCATCGCGGGCGTGAAGGAAGGCTATCGCACGGGCCGCGGCCGCGTGGTGATGCGCGCCAAGTGCCACTTCGAGGAGATCGACCGCGGCCAGCGCACGGCGATCATCGTCGACGAGATCCCGTACCAGGTGAACAAGAAGACGCTGCAAGAGCGCATGGCGGAACTGGTCAACGAAAAGAAGATCGATGGCATCAGCCACATCCAGGACGAGAGCGACAAGTCGGGCATGCGCCTGGTGATCGAACTGAAGCGCGGCGAAGTGCCCGAGGTCGTCCTGAACAACCTGTACAAGCTCACGCAGCTGCAGGACACGTTCGGCATGAACATGGTCGCGCTGATCGACGGCCAGCCGAAGCTGTGCAACCTGAAGGAGCTGATCCAGGTCTTCCTGCAGCACCGGCGCGAGGTCGTCACGCGCAGGACGGTGTTCAACCTGCGCAAGGCGCGCGATCGCGGCCACGTGCTCGAAGGCCTGGCCGTCGCGCTCGCGAACATCGACGAATTCATCCGCATCATCCGCGAGTCGCCGACGCCGCCGGTCGCGAAGACCGAGCTGATGAACCGCAGCTGGGACTCGTCGCTGGTGCGCGAGATGCTCACGCGCGCGAAGGAAGACGGCACCAGCGTCAACGCCGCGGACTATCGGCCCGAGGGCCTGGACTTCCAGTACGGCATGCAGCCGGGCGGCCTGTATCGCCTGTCGGACACGCAGGCGCAGGAAATCCTGCAGATGCGCCTGCAGCGCCTCACCGGCCTGGAGCAGGACAAGATCGTCGCCGAGTACAAGGAAGTGATGGCGGAGATCGACGACCTGCTGGACATCCTCGCGAAGCCCGCGCGCGTCTCGACGATCATCAGCGAGGAACTCACGGCCCTGAGGCAGGAGTTCGGCCAGACGAAGCCCGGCGCACGCCGCAGCGTGATCGAGCACAACGCGCAGGAGCTCGTCACCGAGGACCTGATCACGCCCACCGACATGGTCGTGACGCTGTCGCATTCCGGCTACGTCAAGAGCCAGCCTTTGTCGGAGTACCGCGCGCAGCGCCGCGGCGGGCGCGGCAAGCAGGCCACGGCGACGAAGGAAGACGACTGGGTCGACCAGCTGTTCATCGCCAACACGCACGACTGGCTGCTCGCCTTCTCCAACCGCGGGCGCCTCTACTGGCTCAAGGTCTGGGAAGTGCCGGCGGGCTCGCGCGGCTCGCGCGGCAAGCCGATCGTCAACATGTTCCCGCTCGCCGAGGGCGAGAAGATCAACGTGGTGCTGCCGCTCACCGGCGAGTTCCGCAGCTTCCCGGCCGATCACTTCGTCTTCATGGCGACGTCGATGGGCACGGTGAAGAAGACGGCACTGGACGAATTCAACAACCCGCGCAAGGCCGGCATCATCGCCGTGGACCTCGACGAGGGCGATTACCTGATCGGGGCCGCACTCACCGACGGCAAGCACGACGTGATGCTGTTCTCCGACGGCGGCAAGGCCGTGCGCTTCGACGAGAACGACGTGCGCCCGATGGGCCGCAACGCGCGCGGCGTGCGCGGCATGATGCTCGACGACGGCCAGAGCGTGATCGCGATGCTGGTGGCCGAGGACGAACAGCAAAGCGTCCTGACCGCCACCGAGAACGGCTACGGCAAGCGCACGTCCATCGAGGAATACACCCGCCACGGCCGCGGCACCAAGGGCATGATCGCCATCCAGCAGAGCGAGCGCAACGGCAAGGTCGTCGCCGCGACACTGGTGCACCCGGAAGACGAGATCATGCTGATCACCGACAAGGGCGTGCTCGTGCGCACGCGCGTGAGCGAGATCCGCGAGCTGGGGCGCGCGACACAGGGCGTCACGCTGATCGGCCTGGACGAAGGCTCGAAGCTGTCGGGGCTGCAGCGCATCGTGGAGAACGACGCCGGTGCCGCGGCCGATGGCGGCGACGGCGACGACGGCTCGCTGCCGGCGAAATGACCAAGGACCTCGCGCAGCTGCGGACGCAGATCGATGCCGTCGATCGCGAACTGCTCAAGCTGCTGAACCAGCGCGCCGCGCTGGCCAACGAAGTCGGCGACCTGAAGCGCGCGGAAGGTTCGGTCGTGTACCGGCCCGAGCGCGAGTCGCAGGTGATCAACAACTTGCAATCGCACAACCCCGGGCCGCTGAAGGACCGCAACCTCGCGACGATCTGGCGCGAGATCATGTCGGCCTGCCGCGCGCTCGAGGAGCCGCAGCGCGTGGCCTATCTCGGGCCGAAAGGCACGTTCAGCGAGGAAGCATCGGTCAAGTTCTTCGGCTCCAGCATCGAGCACGTGCCATGCGTGAGCTTCGACGAGGTGTTCCAGGCCACCACCGCCGGCACCGCGCAATTCGGCGTGATTCCCGTCGAGAACAGCACCGAAGGCGTGGTCACGCGCTCGCTCGACCTGCTGCTGCATTCGCCGCTGCACATCGTGGGCGAAATCAGCCTGCTCGTGCGCCACCACTTGCTGCGCCTCGCGAAATCGACCGAAGGCATCGAGGTGGTGCTGGCGCATCCGCAGGCCCTGGCGCAGTGCCAGGGCTGGCTCAACAAGCACTTGCCCGGCGCGGAACGCCGCGCGGTTGCGAGCAATGCGGAAGGCGCGCGCCTTGCCGCCACCAACGCGGCATGGGCCGCGATCGCGAGCGAGCGTGCCGGCAGCGAATTCGGCCTGCACATCGCCGCGCATGCGATCCAGGACGACGCATTCAATCGCACGCGCTTCGCCGTGGTGTGCCTGCCGCAAGTGCTCGACGCGCCGCAGGCATCGGGAAAGGATTGCGTGAGCGTTGTGGTGTCGGTGCCGAACCGGCCCGGTGCGGTCCACGACCTGCTGGTGCCACTGAAGAAACACGGTGTGTCGATGACGCGGTTCGAGTCGCGCCCCGCGCGTTCGGGGCAGTGGGAGTACTACTTCTACATCGACCTGGACGGGCATCCGTCGCAACCGAACGTCGCGCAGGCGCTCGGCGAGCTGCAGTCCTTGTGTGCGTTCTATAAATTGCTGGGCACATACCCCGTGGGAGAAGCGTGATGTTCGAGCAGTTGGGCCTGATCGGCTGCGGCCTCATGGGCGGCTCGTTCGCGCTCGCGCTCAAGCGCGCGGGCCTGGTCAAGCGCGTGGTGGGTTACAGCAAGTCGCCGTCGACCACGCAGAAGGCGCTCTCGATGCGGGTGATCGACGTCGAGGCGCCGTCCGCGCTGCTGGCGGTCTCCGGCGCGGACCTCGTGCTGCTGGCCGTGCCCGTTGCGGCGACCGAAGCGACATTCAAGGCGATCCGCCACCTCATCACCAAGGACGTGCTGCTGATGGACGTCGGCTCGACCAAGCGCGACGTGATCGATTCCGCGCGGCGCGTGTTGCGCGAACAGGTCTCGTCGTTCGTGCCGTGCCACCCGATCGCGGGCAAGGAAGTGTCCGGCGTCGAGCACGCCGACGTGGACCTGTTCCACGGCAAGCAGGTGATCCTCACGCCCATCGACCGCACGAACCCCGTGCAATTGAACAAGGCCACGAAGATGTGGGAGGGGCTCGGGTGCGAAGTCGTGAAGATGACGCCCGAGGCGCACGACTCGGCGTTCGCCGCGGTGAGCCACCTGCCGCACCTGATCTCGTTCGCGCTGATCAACGCGATCGCGGCCCAGAAGGACGGCGCGGACTTCCTCGCGCTGGCCGGACCGGGCTTTCGCGACTTCACGCGCATCGCCGCGTCCGAGCCGAAGATGTGGCGCGACGTCCTGCTGGCCAACCGGCAGGAGCTGCTGCAGCAGGCGAAGATCTTCCACGAGACGCTCGCGGCGATGGAGCACATGATCGAGAACGGCGACGGCGACGCGCTCGAAGTCCTGATCGACCAGGCGAGCCGCACGCGCGCGATCTGGCGCATGTCCGCGCGCAAATAGGCCGGCCGCGCGCGAGCGCGGCGCAGCGATGTTCACCACGGCCTTCCTCGACATTCCCCCGCTGCAGGGCGCCTCGGGCACCGTGGCGCTCCCGGGCTCCAAGAGCATTTCGAACCGCGTGCTGCTGCTCGCCGCGTTGTCGGCGGGCACGACGACGATCCGTGACCTGCTCGATTCCGACGACACGCGCGTGATGCTCGATGCCCTGCGCGCGCTCGGCTGCGGCGTGCACCACGTCGGGACGAGCGTCGAACTGACCGGGCTCGGCGGCCATGCCGCGGCCAGCCACGCGCGGCTGTTCCTCGGCAACGCGGGCACCGCGATGCGGCCGCTGACGGCGGCGCTCGCGCTGATGGGCGGCGATTTCGAATTGAGCGGCGTCGCACGCATGCACGAGCGCCCGATCGGCGACCTGGTCGACGCCCTGCGGCAGCTCGGGTGCCGGATCGACTACCTCGGCAACGAGGGCTACCCGCCGCTGAAGATCCATCCCGCGGCGCTGCAGGTCGATGCGCCGATCCGCGTGCGCGGCAACGTCTCGAGCCAATTCCTCACGGCGCTGCTGCTCGCGTTGCCGCTGGTCGCGAAGAACGACGTCGTCGTCGAAGTCGTCGGCGAATTGATCTCACAGCCGTACGTGGAGATCACGCTCAACCTGCTGGAGCGCTTCGGCATCAAGGTGGCGCGCGATGGCTGGCAGCGCTTCACGATTCCCGCGCGCAGCCGCTACCTCTCGCCCGGCGAGATCCACGTGGAGGCCGACGCGTCCTCAGCGAGTTACTTCGTCGCACTCGGCGCGCTCGGCGGACCGCTGCGCATCGAGGGCGTGGGCGAATCTTCGATCCAGGGTGACATCCGCTTCATCGACGCGGCGCGCGCGATGGGCGCGCAAGTGGCCGGCGGCCCGAACCACCTCGAAGTCCGGCGCGGCGCGTGGCCCCTGAAAGCCGTGGACCTCGACTGCAACGCGATCCCCGACGCGGCGATGACGCTCGCGGTGATGGCCCTGTATGCGGACGGCACCACCACGCTGCGCAACATCGCGAGCTGGCGTGTGAAGGAGACGGACCGCATCGCGGCCATGGCCGCCGAGCTGCGCAAGCTCGGCGCGCAGGTGGACGAAGGCGCCGACTTCATCCGCATCGCACCGCCATCGGCGTGGCAGGCCGCGAGCATCCGCACCTACGACGACCATCGCGTGGCGATGTGTTTTTCTCTGGCCGCGTTCAACTCGCAGGGCATCCCGGTGCGCATCGAGGACCCGAAGTGCGTGGGCAAGACCTTCCCCGGCTATTTCGAGGCCTTCTTCTCCGTCGCACACGCGGCGCCGCAGGACATCCCGGTGATCTGCATCGACGGCCCGACCGCGTCCGGCAAGGGGACGCTCGCCGCCGAAGTCGCGCATCGGCTGGGCTATCACTACCTTGATTCCGGCGCGCTGTACCGCATCACCGCCTTCGCCGCGCTGCACGAACAGATGAGCCTGGATGCGGCGCACGAGGCGGCCATCGCGCGGCTCGCGGAAAAACTGCCGGTGCGCTTCCACGCCGACCGCGTGTTCCTGCGTGACCTGGACGTGACCGACGCGATCCGCACGGAAGAGGCGGGGATGAACGCCTCGAAGGTGTCCGCGCTGCCGGCCGTGCGCGCCGCGCTGGTCTCGCTGCAGCACAGCTTCCGCGCCCTGCCCGGGCTGGTGGCAGATGGCCGCGACATGGGCACCGTGATCTTCCCCGCCGCGCCGCTGAAGGTGTACCTCACGGCCAGCGCCGCCCACCGCGCCGAGCGCCGGTATAAGCAATTGATTTCAAAGGGCATTTCAGCTACACTTCCCAGTCTTCGCGCAGGCCTCGAAGCGCGTGACCTGCGGGACTCGTCCCGCGCGGTGTCACCACTGAAGCCCGCCGAAGATGCCCTCCTCCTGGACAACTCCGAGCAATCGATCGAAGAGTCGGTTGCGCAGGTTCTCCGGTGGTGGGAAGGAAAGCAGCCTTTCAGGGGCTGACTTTTCGAAAAGGGTCCCACGGTCCCAGGCTCGATTCGATGCGCGCAATGCGCACCCGGCCTCCGTGGGTTGTCGAACTTAACCGCGGCGCAAGCCGCATCGCAAGCCGTCCCAGTCATAGCAACGCGTGGCAATGGTGCCCGCGGAAACCTGCGCGACGTGCAAGGAAACCGAATGTCTGAATCTTTTGCCCAACTGTTCGAAGAATCGCTGCAGCGCACCGACATGCGCCAGGGCGAGGTGATCACCGCCGAAGTCGTTCGCATCGAACACAGCTTCGTCGTCGTCAACGCCGGCCTCAAGTCCGAAGCGTACGTGCCGATCGACGAATTCAAGAACGACAAGGGCGAGGTCGAAGTGCAGGTGGGCGACTTCGTGTCCGTGGCCATCGATGCGATCGAGAACGGCTACGGCGACACGATCCTGTCGCGCGACAAGGCCAAGCGCCTCGCGTCGTGGATGGCGCTGGAAAAGGCGCTCGAGTCCGGCGAGTTCGTCACCGGCACCACGACCGGCAAGGTCAAGGGCGGCCTCACGGTGCTGGTCAACGGCATCCGCGCGTTCCTCCCGGGCTCGCTGATCGACACGCGCCCGATCAAGGACCTCACGCCGTTTGAGAACAAGACCCTCGAATTCAAGGTCATCAAGCTGGACCGCAAGCGCAACAACGTCGTGCTGTCGCGCCGCGCGGTGGTCGAAGCGTCGATGGGCGAAGAGCGCGCCAAGCTGATGGAAACGCTCAAGGAAGGCTCCATCGTCCGCGGCGTCGTCAAGAACATCACCGAGTACGGTGCGTTCGTGGACCTCGGCGGCATCGACGGCCTGCTGCACATCACCGACATGGCGTGGCGCCGCGTGCGCCACCCGAGCGAGGTGGTGCAGGCCGGCCAGGAGATCACGGCCAAGATCCTCAAGTTCGACACCGAGAAGAACCGCGTGTCGCTGGGCCTGAAGCAGATGGGCGACGACCCGTGGATGGGCGTGTCGCGCCGCTACCCCACCGGCACGCGCATGTTCGGCAAGGTCACGAACATCGCCGACTACGGCGCGTTCGTGGAGCTCGAGCCCGGCATCGAAGGCCTGGTCCACGTCTCCGAAATGGACTGGACCAACAAGAACGTCGCGCCGTCCAAGATCGTGTCGCTCGGCGACGAGGTCGAGGTCATGATCCTCGAGATCGACGAGGAGAAGCGCCGCATCAGCCTGGGCATGAAGCAGTGCAAGGCCAACCCGTGGCAGGAATTCGCGCAGAACACCAAGCGCGGCGACCGCGTCAAGGGCCCGATCAAGTCGATCACCGACTTCGGCATCTTCGTGGGCCTGGCCGCCGGCATCGACGGCCTGGTGCACCTGTCCGACCTGTCGTGGAACGAGCCCGGCGAAGCCGCCGTGCGCAATTTCAAGAAGGGCCAGGAAGTCGAGGCGGTCGTGCTGGCGGTGGACGTCGAGCGCGAGCGCATCAGCCTGGGCATCAAGCAGCTGGACCAGGACCCGTTCACCACGTTCGTGTCGGTCAACGACAAGGGCTCCATGGTGAGCGGCAAGGTCAAGGTCGTGGACGCCAAGGGCGCCGAGATCGACCTGGGCAACGACATCCACGGCTACCTGCGCGCCTCCGAGATCTCGCGTGACCGCGTGGAAGACGCGCGCAACGTGCTGAAGGAAGGCGACGAGGTGTCGGCGGTGGTCGTGAACATCGACCGCAAGACACGCAACATCCAGCTGTCGATCAAGCAGAAGGACATGATGGACGAGCAAGGCGCGATGCAGTCGCTCAGCCAGCAGTCGGCGCGCGAGAACGCGGGCACGACGAACCTGGGCGCGCTGCTGAAGGCGAAGCTCGAGAAGTAACGCACTCGTCATCGCGGGTTCGACCCGCAATCCCGTGTCTTCGTCAATCCGGCAAAGACACGGGATCCCGGCCCCGGGCCGGGATGACAATGCACCACGACCATGACCCGAAGCGATCTCGTCGAAGAACTGGCCTCGCGGTTCGGCCAGCTCACCCATCGCGACGCCGAGTACGCCGTCAAGACGATCCTCGACGCCATGAGCGATGCGCTGGTGCGCGGGCACCGCATCGAGATCCGCGGCTTCGGCAGCTTCTCGATCAACCGGCGCCCGCCGCGCATGGGACGCAACCCGCGTTCGGGCGAAAGCGTGCACATCCCCGAAAAGCGCGTGCCGCACTTCAAGCCGGGCAAGGCGCTGCGCGAAGCGGTGGACAAGCGCACGGCGGAGATGAACGAAGTCAAGCGCTGACCCCCCTACAATCCGGCGACCGCAAGGAGCCGAATTGAGATACCTCATGTGGCTGCTCAAGGCAGCCATTTTCTTGACGCTGTTCGCCTTCGCGCTGAAGAACCAGCAGGACACCGCGGTGAATTTCTTCTTCGGCACCGCCTGGCGCGCGCCGCTGGTGCTGGTGCTGCTCGCCGCATTCGCGATCGGCTTGCTGGTCGGCGCGCTGGGCATGGTGCCGCGCTGGTGGAAGCACCGCGCCGCCGCGCGCCGGGCCCACGAGCGAATCGCCGCCACGGCGCAGGCGGCCGACACGGGGCACCATGGACTTTGACCTGAGCTGGGTGCTGTGGGGCCTGCCCGTCGCTTTCGTCCTCGGGTGGCTGGCATCGCGCCTCGACCTGCGCCAGTTGCGCATCGAAAACCGCCAGGCGCCCAAGGCTTACTTCAAGGGCCTGAATTTCCTGCTGAACGAGCAGCAGGACCAGGCGATCGACGCGTTCATCGAAGCGGTGCAGAACGATCCCGATACGTCGGAGCTGCACTTTGCGCTGGGCAACCTCTTTCGCCGGCGCGGCGAATACGAGCGTGCCGTGCGCGTCCACGAACACCTGCTCTCGCGCGGCGACCTGGGGCGCGAGGAGCGCGATCGTGCGCAGCATGCGCTCGCGCTCGACTTCCTGAAGGCGGGCCTGCTCGATCGCGCGGAAGACGCGCTGCGCAAGCTGGAGGGCAGCGCCTTCGAAGGGCAGGCGCTGCTCGCATTGCTGGCGATCTACGAGCGCACACGCGACTGGCCGAACGCCGCGGTGATCGCGCGCAAGCTCGAGGGGCTGGGCCAGGGCAACTTCAACGGCCGCCTGGCGCATTACCTGTGCGAGCAGGCCGCAGGCGCGCCGCCTGCCGACGCGCGCAAGCTCCTGCGCGAAGCAATGGAAGTGGAGCCTGGCGCCGCCCGTCCGGGCATGGACCTCGCGGCGTTGCAGGCCCGCGAAGGCGATGCGCAGGCCGCGTTCGCCACGCTCGCCGGGCTCGCGAATTCCGCGCCGTCCCAGATCGCGTTGATGGCGAAACCGCTGTGTGATGCGGCGACGGCGACGGGCCGCCGCGCGGACGCGCTGGCGATCCTGCGCGAAGCGTACGAGCGCGGGCATTCGCTCGACGTGCTCGAGGCGATCGTCGCGCTCGAGCCCGACGCGGCCGCGGCGCGCGCGTGGTACGTCGACCACCTGCGGCACGAGCCTTCGCTCGTTGCCGCATCGAAGTGGCTGGCCGGCGAGAAACTCGAGCACGAGCAGTTCCATTCGCTGGTGCAGGGCGCGCTCGACCACGCCGCCCGCCC
>DATBPW010000085.1:0-3254 GCA_036561125.1 Ramlibacter sp.
GCGCCCGGGTTCCTGCCGCCGGAGCACTACGACCAGATCTTCAGCGCGCACGGCACGATCATGATCTTCTTCGCGGCCATGCCGCTGATGATCGGCCTGATGAATTTCGTCGTGCCGCTGCAGCTCGGCGTGCGCGACGTCGCGTTCCCCACCCTGAACTCCACCAGCTTCTGGATGACCGCCACCGGCGCGATGCTGGTGAACATCTCGCTCGTGGTCGGCGAGTTCGCGCGCACGGGCTGGGTCGCGTACCCGCCCCTGTCGGAGCTGCGCTATTCGCCCGGCGTGGGCGTGGACTACTACATCTGGTCGCTGCTCATCTCGGGCACCGGGACGTTGATGACGGGCATCAACTTCGTCACGACGATCCTCAAGGTCCGCGCGCCCGGGATGCGCTACACGCGCATGCCGATGTTCACGTGGACCGCGCTCGCGGCGAACCTGCTGATCGTCGCGGCGTTCCCAGTGCTGACCGCGACGCTGGCGATGCTCGCGCTCGACCGCTACCTCGGCTTCCATTTCTTCACCGATACCGCCGGCGGCAACATGATGATGTACATCAACCTCTTCTGGGCCTGGGGCCACCCGGAGGTCTACATCCTCGTGCTGCCGGCCTTCGGCATCTTCTCGGAGATCTTTTCGACGTTTTCCGGCAAGCCGCTGTTCGGGTACCGCTCCATGATCATGGCCACCATGGCCATCTGCCTGATCTCGTTCACGGTGTGGCTGCATCACTTCTTCACCATGGGCGCGGGCGCGGACGTGAACGCGGTGTTCGGGATCGCGACGAGCCTGATCGCGGTGGCCACCGGCGTGAAGGTCTACAACTGGATCTTCACGATGTACGGCGGCAGCGTGCGGTTCGAGACGCCGATGCTGTGGGCGCTCGGCTTCCTCGTCACGTTCATCATCGGCGGCGTCACGGGCGTGCTGCTCGCGGTGCCGCCGGCCGACTTCCTCCTGCACAACAGCATGTTCCTGGTGGCGCACTTCCACAACGTCATCATCGCCGGCGTGCTGTTCGGCGCCTTCGCCGGCATCTCGTTCTGGTTCCCGAAAGCCTTCGGCTTCCAGTTGCACGAGGGCTGGGGCAAGGCCGCGTTCTGGCTCGGGCTCGCCGGGTTCTACGTCGTCTTCATGCCGCTCTACGTCACCGGCCTGCTCGGGATGACGCGCCGCTTGCAGCACTACGACGTGGCGGCGTGGCGGCCGTGGCTCCTCGTGGCGGCATTCGGCATGGTGATCATGACGGCCGGCGCGGCGTGCCAGGTGATCCAGATCGTGGTGAGCATCCGCCAGCGCGAGTCGCTGCGCGACGTCACGGGCGATCCGTGGGACGGCCGCTCGCTCGAGTGGGCGACCGCGTCGCCGCCGCCCGCATTCAACTTCGCCGTGATGCCGGACGTGCACGGCGAGGAGCCGTACTGGCAGGTGAAGCGGCGCGCGATCGAGACGCAGCAGCTCGCGTCCGAACCGGACTACCACGCCATCGAGATGCCGCGCAACAGCCCGACCGGGTTCATCACCGCGTTCTTCTCCACGCTGGCGGGCTTCGCGCTGGTCTGGCACATCTGGTGGTTGCTCGGCGTCGGCCTGGTGTGCGCGTACGCGGTGTTCGTCTGGTTCGCGTGGCGCGACGTCGGGCACACGATCGTCCCGGCGGCCGAGGTCGCGCGCGCCGATCGCGAGCGTCGTCGCGCGCGGGCCGAATGGCTCGAACGCCATGCGGCCGACGGGAGCGCGGCATGAGCGCCGTCGTCGACACCTTCGCGGGAGGCGACCCGTACCGCATCGGCCATCCGGCGCACGAGCGCGGGCACGAAGCCACCGGCCACGGTGAAGGCGGGCCCGCGTCGCCGCGCGTGATCGTCGGCTACGGCTTCTGGATCTTCCTGCTCAGCGACATCGTGATGTTCTCGTGCTTCTTCGCCGCGTACGCCGTGCTGCACACGGCGACGGCGCAAGGGCCCACGAGCCAGCAGCTGTTCGAGCCGCGGCGCGTCGCGATCGAGACGGCGTGCCTGCTCGCGTCGAGTTTCACGTGCGGACTCGCGAGCATCGCGGCGCACGCGCGCAAGCAATGGTGCACGCAGCTCGCGCTGCTCGCGACCGGCCTGCTCGGCGCGGCTTTCCTGCTGCTGGAGGTTTCCGAGTTCCGCGGCCTCGTCGCGCAAGGCGCGGGGCCGGGCCGCAGCGCGTTCCTGTCGTCGTTCTTCGCGCTGGTGGGCTGCCACGGGCTGCACGTGACGGCCGGCCTGCTCTGGCTCGGGACGATGATGGCGCAGTTCCTCGCCAAGGGCTTCCGCGCCGACATCCAGCGGCGCATGCTGTGCTTCAGCCTGTTCTGGCACACGCTGGACATCATCTGGGTCGCGATCTTCACCGTCGTCTACCTGATCGGACTGGCATCATGACCAACGACGATCCGCACTGGGACGAAGGCATGCGCGACGAGGACGACCTCGCGCCGGGCCTCGGCGACGAAGCAGAAGCGCCGCGCGCGGCGCTCGCGAGCTACGCGATCGGGCTCGCGCTGTCCGTGCTGCTGACGGCGGCGTCGTTCTACCTGCTCGGGACCGACCTCGTCTGGCGGCCGGCGATCCCGGTGGCGTTGCTGGCGCTGGCCGTCGCGCAGATCGGCGTGCACCTGGTGTTCTTCCTGCACATCACCACCGCGCCCGACAACACCAACAACGTGCTGGCCCTCGCGTTCGGCGTGCTGATCGTGGTGCTGATCGTCGCCGGCTCGATCTGGATCATGGCGCACCTGGACCACAACATGATTCCCGTCGGCGAGGTGATCCGGATGCAGCGCTGACGCCGTGGTGGACAATGGCCCCCGTTTCACAGCGAGGACCCATGCGAAAGAACCCGAACACACCCGCCGGCACCGTTCACCGCCTCATGCTCGACAGCGAAGCGCTCAAGGGCAACCTGCTGGGCGACCCGACCCGCCGCATCGTGGACGTGTACGTGCCGCACGGCCATGACGGGCGCGGCTTGCCGCTGCTGGTCGACGTGGTGGGCTTCACCGCCGGCGGCCCGGCCCACACCAACTGGAAGAACTTCGGCGAGAACCTGCCCGAGCGGCTCGATCGCCTGATCGCCGAAGGCCACATGCCGCCGGTGGTCGTCGCGTTCCCCGATTGCTTCACCAAGCTCGGCGGCAACCAGTACGTGAACTCCGTCGCGATGGGCCGATGGGACGATTTCCTGCTCACCGAAGCCGTGCCGCTGGTGGAAGCGAAGTTCGG
>DATBPW010000086.1:0-17417 GCA_036561125.1 Ramlibacter sp.
CGGTGGTGATCGCGGTCAAGCCGAGTTCGCGCGCCTTGTCGACGATCGAAGGCGGCGTGGGGTTGTCGCTCGCGACCACCGCGTCGCCGCCGAGCAGTTGCCGCGCGTCGCGCGCGAGGCCGCCCTGGAGGCGGTCCGCAAAGAATCCCACGGACGTGAGCGCGGCCACGGCCAGTGTCACCGCGACGATCAACAGGCGCAGCTCGCCCGCGCGCAGGTCGCGCCACAGCGTGCGCCAGCCGAGCCGCCAGGGGGAGTTCATCAGGGCATTGTCACCCCGGCGCAGGCCGGGGTCGTTACGCGTGGATTAGCCGCGCCCGCTTCATCGCCAACGACCCCGGCCTGCGCCGGGGTGGCGTTTCAATGCGCGTCCAGCCGCTGTTCCAGTTCGCGCAGCACGGGCCGGATCTTGTCGCCGACGAGGATCTGCGGGTCGGAGAAGCCGTCGTCCTTGCCGACGCTCTCTTCGCGCTTGCGGATCTGCGGCATGGCCGCCTTGAACGCATCTTCCAGCGAATGCGTCCGGCGCAGCTGCTGGTCGAACACCGCGCGGCCGAAGAAAGTGAGCCGCGACAGCGCGCCGCAGCCATACGAGGTGTGCGTGGCGTCGGACGCCGTCATCACCAGCGTGTGCTCGTCCGCGATCGGGCCGAGCCAGCCGCCCGAATAACACGCGGAGACCACGATCACCCGGTTGCGGATGCCGGCGTTGTCGAGCGCTTGCCGCAACTCACCCGGGCTGACGCTGTCGACGTCGAGCGGTGGATTCGACGCCACCAGCCGGAAGTCGTCGGCGCCGTGCGACGTCAGGTAGATGAACAGCACATCGTGCTCGCGGTCCATCTTCGCGCCGACGGCGTCGATCGCGCGCTCGAGGTTCTGCGGCGTCGCCCACGGCAGGGAATCGGCCGTGCTGGCATGGTTCGCGAGCTGGATCACGCGGCCCGCGGCGTCGAAGCGGTCTTCGAGCAGCTTCGTGACCATCGTGCCTTCGCGCAGGAACACGTCGTCGTCGGCGTACGGCGAGAACACGATCCCGTACAGGTCCACGACACCGGGCCGTTGCGCGGCGAGGTTGGCGACCGCCTGCTTCCACAGGGCTTGCTGCGCTTCGAACGTCTCTTCCGACAACTGCATTCCCGCGGGGCGTTGCAGGCTCGTCTCGTCGGTGTCGACGACCCACGGGCGGTCGGGAAACTGCCACACGGACACCGCGAACAACGCGGCCAGGCCCGCCGTCAGCGCTGCGTTGGAAAGCGGGCGCGCCGCGAAATGCATCGTGAGCCGGATCGTGATCGCCACCAGCCACACGCATGCGAGCGCAGGCTGCACCCAATCGGTCCAGCCGGAATCGGGCAGCAGTTCGTAACCCTGCGCGATGGACAGGAGCTCGATCGCCGTGTTCGCCGGCACGAGCGCGGTGATCCACAGCGCGAACCACGCCGCGACGCCGCGCGGGCCGTCGCCGTCGCCGCCGCGGGGCAGCAGCGCCCATGCGAGAAGGACGATCGCGCCGGCGCTCCACCACGACAGCAGCAGCGCGCGCAAGTCGAACCGCGCGTCGTCGGGCACGGCGAGGCGGTCGAGCGCGACGTCGAGCGCCGTCCATGTCACGACCAGCGCGAGCAGCTCGATGGCGCGGGGCTGGGCGGCGCCCACACGCGGCCGCAGCAGGAAGGCCGCGCGCAAGCCTTCGCGGACCCACAGGTGCAGCGGCAAGCGTTCTTCGGACATCGACGCGATTGTCGCCCCGGCTTACGCTGGAGCGACGACGGGGCGCGCGGCCAGCTCAGGTTGCAGGACCAGGCGATCCGCGCCCGCGTAGCAAAGAAAGTGCCGCCCCGTCGCGCGCCCGATCGCGCACAACCCCAGCCGCTGCGCGATCTGCTGGCCCATCTGCGTGATGCCGCTGCGCGAGACGACGACCGGCACGCCCATCTGCGCCGACTTGATGATCATCTCGCTGGTGAGGCGCCCCGTGGTGTAGAACACCTTGTCGTGCGTGGGCATGTGCGCATCCTGGAGCCACATCCAGCCGGCGATGGTGTCGATGGCGTTGTGGCGGCCGACGTCCTCGACGAAGAGCTTCATGTCCTCGCCTTCGAACAGCGCGCAGCCGTGCACCGAGCCCGCGGACTTGTACGTGCTCTCCTGCAGCCGGATCGCGTTGACGATGCCATACAGCTGCGCCTGCGTGATGCGCGCTTCGGGCAGCGCGATCGAATCGACCTCGTCCATGAGGTTGCCGAACATGCTTCCCTGCCCGCAACCCGTGGTGACGACGCGCCTGGCCGTGCGCTCCTTGAACTTCGCGATACCGCGGCGCGTCTTCACGGCGGCGGCATCGACGTCCCAATCCACGGTAATCGAGGCGACTTCATCGAGCGACTGCACGAGCCGCTGGTTGCGCAGGTAGCCCAGCACCAGCCACTCCGGGTGCGCGCCCAGCGTCATCAGCGTGACGAGCTCGCGGCGATCGACGTAGATCGTCAGCGGCCGCTCGGCGGGAATCGAAGTGACGCCGCGCTCGCCGCGCTCGTTGACTGTTTCGACTTCGCGGGTGAGCGGCGCTTGCGCGCTCGTGAGCTGGGGCAAGGGCATGGGGGATTATTCCCCGGCCCGGCCCGTCACTTCTTGCCTGCGGTCTTGCCGGAGGGCTGGAGCTTGGCCGACTCTGCCTTGACGCTCGGCGGGCTCGTGGCCGTGCCCGCCGGCGAATGCGCCTCGGACGTTTCGAGCGGCTTCTGCTCGGGCGGGTTGTACGCGAACGCGCCCGGGTCCGAACAAGGCGGCGGCGCGGATGCGACCGCGGGCGTGGGCGTCGAGCCGGAAGGCGCCGGTGCGGCGGGCTTCGCGGCCGGCGCAGCCTTTGCATCCTGCTTGCCCGCGTGCCTGCCGTACTTCGCCGCGATCTTGTCCTGCACCTTGCACAGTTCGTACGCGTCCACCTTGGCCTGCCACCCGGCCTTCGCAGCCGCTTCGGCGGCCTTCGCCTTGGCCGCGGCGTCGGGCGCCGGCAATTTCGCGGACACCGCAAGTGCGATCACGGATGCGGCGAGTGCCAACAGCGTTCTTTTCATTCGCTCTTCTCCTCAGGCGGGCCGCGCCGTTTCGGGGCGGCCATCGGCGATCGCCGCGTGTTCGCTGCGCTGCACCGGCACGCGGCCGGACTTGATGTCGTCGTACCAGTAGCCGTGATGCTCCTGCGCCCACGCTTCGTCGACGTAGCCGTTGCGCATGGCGGTGTACGCGCCGCGCACGCCGATCGTGCCCAGGTAGATGTGGAACCCGATGGCACAGATCATCAGCATCGCGGCGGTCGAATGGATCATGTGGGCCACCTGCATGTTGCTGCGCAGGTAGTCGAAGTCGGGGATGAGCTTGTCGAGCACCCAGCCGGAGCCGACGAGGATGAGGCCGAGGACGACTGCGCTGATCCAGAACAGCACCTTCTCGCCCGCGTTGAAGCGGTGCGTCGGCGGCTCGGTGCCGCTCTTGCTGAACACGCCGCCCAGCTTGACGAGCCAGTTCAGGTCGCCGCGCTGCGGGAATTCGTCCTTGATGAACGTGATGATCACGATGACCAGCGACACCGTGAACAGCGGGCCGAAGAAGTTGTGCAGGTTCTTCAGCAGGTACGTGAGGGGGCCGTAGAGCTGCTTGCCCAGCAGCGGCATCATGAAGAACTGCCCGAACGCCATCACGATGCCGGAGATCGCGAGCACGCAGAACGAGATCGCGTTGGCCCAGTGCGCCGCGCGCTCGAACGGCGTGAAGCGCTCGATCAGCACGCCGCCGCCGCCGATCGCGTCGTTGTGCCCGATGCGGCCGCGCGCGAAATAGAAGATCGCCAGCGCCAGCGCGAAGATGACGATGAGCGAGCCGCCGTACGGAATGATCCACTTGTTGCGCACCTGGCGCCAGGCTTCGCCGGCGGTGAGGTACTTCGTGCCGGGATACGCGACCGGCGGCTGGATCAGCACACCCATCTCCGGGTACTTGTCCTTCGGGTAATTCGTGAAGCCTTCGACGCCGCGCTGCACGTCGCGGTACATCGGCGCGTTGTTGCCCGGCTGAACCGCGTTGCGCTGGCCGTTCGACTGCTTCATGTAATTGGGATCGGAGCTCGCGTCGGGCTTCACCTCGGGTTTGACGTCGAGGATGTTCTGGCCCTTGATGTTGCCCAGGCCCGGCGCGTTCCCCGCTGGCGCGACTTCGTCCTGCTTCGGTCCCGACGACTGCGATGGCCCCGCCGCCTGCGCGAATGCGAACGTGCAGGACATGCACGCGACCGTCAGCAGACAACGGATTAATTCGCGGGCCACCGTGGAACCGGCTTTGCCGGGCCATTGGTGGCGCCCCCTTGAGGGGGGAGCGCCGCAGGCGCTTCGGGGGTGGTCCATTACTGCACCTTGTTGTAGTCGTTCTGTCCCATCTGGGTGCGCACCTTCAACTCCGATTCCCAGCTGGTCTTGTCGCCGCTCTTCCAGCCCGCCGCGGTGAATGGCGGCGCGACACCGGTGCCCTGCCAGGCGGTCGCGTCGACGCCGGAGTTCGTGCCGATGGTCTGCGGCTTTTCCGTGCACGCGATGAGCAGCAGCGGAAAGATCACATAGACGATGCGCTTGCTCATGACTTCTGGCCCCCGGGTTGACCGGCCTGCTTCGAGCCGTACGCCGTTTGCCAGCCCCAAGCCTCCGCGCCCTTGCCGCGCTTGACGACGCGGTTGCGGAAGATGTCGGCGACCACGTCGCCATCACCGGCAAGCAGCGCCTTGGTCGAACACATCTCGGCGCACGCGGGCAACTTGCCTTCGGCCAGGCGGTTGCGGCCGTACTTCTCGAACTCCGCCTGCGAGCCGTTCGCTTCCGGTCCCCCGGCGCAGAACGTGCATTTGTCCATCTTGCCGCGCACGCCGAACGACCCCGTCGACGGGAACTGCGGCGCGCCGAACGGGCAGGCGTAACTGCAGTAGCCGCAGCCGATGCACACGTCCTTGTCGTGCAGCACCACTCCTTCGTCGGTGCGGTAGAAGCACTGCACGGGGCACACCGCCATGCACGGCGCGTCGGAGCAGTGCATGCACGCGACGGAGACCGAGCGCTCGCCCGGCACGCCGTCGTTGAGCGTGACCACGCGGCGGCGGTTCACGCCCCACGGGATCTCGTGCTCGTTCTTGCAGGCCGTGACGCAGCCGTTGCACTCGATGCAGCGCTCCGAGTCGCAGATGAACTTCATGCGTGCCATCATCTTCTCCTGACTTCATTCGTGGCCGCCGCGGATCCGGCTTTGCCGGTCCGCTGGAGGCGCCCCCTTGAGGGGGAGGCGCCGCAGGCGCTTCGGGGGTGGGTCATGCTCTTTCGACGTTGCAGATCGTCGTCTTGGTTTCCTGCATCATCGTCACGCTGTCGTAGCCGTACGTGGTGCCGGTGTTGACCGCTTCGCCGCGCACGATGGGAGCCGCGCCGCTCGGGTAGTAAGCGAGCATGTCGTTGCCCTGCCAGCGGCCCGAGAAGTGGAACGGCATCCAGCAGGTGTCGGGCCCGACACGGTCGGTGACCAGCGCCTGCACGTTCAGGCGCCCGCCCGTCGGCGTGAGGACCCACACGCGGTCGCCATTGCGGATGTTGCGCGCCGACGCCGACTTCGGGTTGATCTCGACGAACGACTCCTGCTGCAGTTCGGCCAGCCACGGGTTGGATCGCGTCTCTTCTCCTCCGCCCTCGTATTCGGTCAGCCGCCCCGACGTGAGGATCAGCGGGAACTTGTCGGCGAGCTTGTCCTGCACGTTCTTCTGCTGCAGCGTCTTGAACAGCGTCGGCAGGCGCCAGAACGCCTTCTTGTCGTCGTGCGTGGGGTACTTCGCGACCAGGTCCGGCCGCGTGCTGTAGATCGCCTCGCGGTGCTGCGGGATGCCGTCCGGGAAGTTCCACACGATCGCGCGCGCCTTCGCGTTGCCGAAGGGATGGCAGCCGTGGTTCTTCATCACGATGCGCTGGATGCCGCCGGACAGGTCGGTCTTCCAGTTCTTGCCCTCGGCCGCGGACTTCTCGACGTCCGTCAGTTCATCCCACCATCCCAGCTTCTTGAGCAGGATGTGGTCGAACTCGGGATAGCCGGTCTGGATGTCCGCGCCCTTCGAGCACGAGCCGTCTTCGGCCAGCAGGTTTACGCCGTTGCGTTCCATGCCGAAGTTCGCGCGGAAGTTGCCGCCGCCGTCCATCACGTGCAGGTTCGTGTTGTACAGGATGTGCGTTCCGGGGTGCTTCAGTTCCGGGGTGCCGAAGCAAGGCCACGGCAGCCCGAAGTAGTCGCCCGTGAGGTCGTAGCCGGTGAGCTTGTCCTTGACCTGGCCCTTGCAACGCAGCGTCTTGACGTCGAACGCCGCCATGTTGCGCATGTGCGACTTCAGCCGCTCGGGGCTCTGGCCCGTGTAGCCGATCGACCAGTTCGACTTGTTGATCTCGCGCAGGATGTCCTCGGGCACGGGCTCGTCCATGCCCTTGACCTGCTGCATCTTGTAGTTCTTGGTGAGCTCCTTGCCGAAGCCGAGCTTCTGCGCGAACTGGTACATGATCATGTGGTCGCTGCGGCTTTCCCACAGCGGCTCGATCACCTTCTCGCGCCATTGCAGCGAGCGGTTCGACGCCGTCACCGACCCGCTGGTCTCGAACTGCGTGCACGCGGGCAGGAGGTACACCGAGCGATTCGGGTTCAGGTCCTCGGGCTTGCCGGGCATGGCAGCCATCGCCGCCGTCGCCGACGGATAAGGATCGACGACGACGAGCAGGTCGAGCTTGTCCATCGCCTTCTTCATCTCGAGGCCGCGCGTCTGCGAGTTCGGCGCGTGGCCCCAGTACACGACGCCGCGCAGGTTCGGGTCCTGGTCGATGAGCTCGTTCTTTTCGAGCACGCCGTCGATCCAGCGCGACACGGTGATGCCGGGCTTGGACATCATCCCGGCGTTGGCGAAGCGGCCCTTGATCCAGTCGTAGTCGACACCCCACACCTTCGCGTAGTGCTTCCACGAACCTTCGACGATGCCGTAGTAGCCGGGCAGCGAATCGGGATTGGGGCCGACGTCCGTGGCGCCCTGCACGTTGTCGTGGCCGCGGAAGATGTTCGCGCCGCCGCCCGACACGCCGACGTTGCCCAGTGCGAGCTGGACGATGCACGACGCGCGCACCATCGCGTTGCCGATCGAGTGCTGCGTCTGGCCCATGCACCACACCAGCGTGGACGGCCGGTTCTTCGCCATCATCTCGGCGACCTTGGCCATCTGCGCCTCGGGCACGCCGCAGGCCTCCTCGACCTTGTCGGGCGTCCACTTGGCCATCACTTCCTTCTTGACCTCGTCCATGCCGTAGACGCGGTCGTGCAGGTACTTCGGGTCTTCCCAGCCGTTCTTGAAGATGTGGTACAGCATCCCGAAGAGGAACGGGATGTCGCTGCCGGAGCGGATGCGCACGTATTCGTCGGCCTTGGCCGCCGTGCGCGTGAATCGCGGGTCGACGACGATCATCTTGCAGCCGTTCTCCTTGGAGTGGAGCATGTGCAGCATCGAGACCGGGTGCGCCTCCGCGGCGTTCGAGCCGATGTACAACGCGCACTTGCTGTTCTGCATGTCGTTGTACGAGTTGGTCATCGCGCCGTAGCCCCAGGTGTTGGCGACGCCGGACACCGTGGTCGAGTGGCAGATGCGCGCCTGGTGGTCGCAGTTGTTGCTGCCCCAGAGGCTCACGAACTTGCGCATCAGGTACGACTGCTCGTTCGAATGCTTCGACGAGCCGATCCAGTACATCGCGTCCGGGCCGCTTTGCTTGCGGATGTCCAGGATCTTCTGGCTGATCTCGTCCAGCGCCTGGTCCCAGGAGATGCGCTCGTACTTGCCGGCCACGAGCTTCATCGGGTAGCGCAGGCGGTATTCGCCGTGGCCGTGCTCGCGAATCGCGGCGCCCTTGCAGCAATGCGCGCCGAGGTTGATCGGCGAATCGAACACCGGCTCCTGCCGGACCCACACGCCGTTCTCGACGACCGCGTCGATCGCGCAGCCCACCGAGCAGTGGCTGCACACGGTGCGGCGCACTTCGATCTTGCCTTCGCCGACGTTGCCGGTGGGGCGGCCCTCTTCGGCGCGCGCCTTCTTCACCAGCGCGAGCTGCGAGGCCGCGATGCCGACGCCGACACCGAGGCCCGAGCGGCGCAGGAACGCGCGGCGGTCCATCGTCGGGATCGGCTGCGCCAGCCCGCGCTGCAGCGAATGCACGAAAGGCGAACGCGCTTCACCGCGCGCGCCGGAAGATTTCTTCGTGAGCAACATGGACGTCTCCTCGCGGCGCGAGTCAGATGCGGGTGGTCTTGTAGTAGCGCTTGACGTGTTCCGTCAGCTGGTAGCCGCCGCCTTTTTCCGGCGCGGGCTTCGTGGCGTCGGTCGCGGCCTGCCCTTGCTCGACCCCATGCGGGATCACGGTGGCGGCTGCGGCGAGCGCTCCGGCGGTTCCCGCACCTGCGAAGAGCGTGCGGCGCGACAACTTGGGTTGGGCTGGGCTCATGGCGTTTTCCTCTCCTGGGTCATCGTCACATATGCACGGCGATGCATGGGTTCCGGAAGCGACTGTATCCCCGCACAGGGGTGGCCGCAAGCATGCGAATGCCTACGTGCGCCGAACGTTCGATTCGATGCTGCGGCGCGGCAACGCGCGCTCAGGGCAGCATGTCGAAGCCCTGGGCCTCGATGTCCACGAAAGCCTTCGTGAACGCGGCGAGCGACGCGTAGAAACGCGCTTTCGGATGGGCTGTGATCGTGTCGCACATCTGCGCGGCCCACGGCTGCACGTGCGCCGCGAAGAACTCGCGCTGCCGCGTGAGGTTGCACACCGCGACGTCGTCGCCGGCGATCAGGTAGCGCATCACCTCGCACAGGTAGGCGATGTGGTCCTCGGTCTCCGGCATCGCTTCGTCGCGCGCCAGGCCCAGTTGCGCAATGGCGCTGCGCAAGCGCGCGAGCGGGCCTTCGTTGAGGAAGCCCGCGAGGTAGTGCGACCCGAACAGGTAGACGTCCGGCTTGCCGACTCCGCCGAACAGCGCGTCGTATTCGACCGCGACCTCGCGGTCGGACATCGCACGCGACACACCCACGAACTCGCGCCACGGTTCTTCGAGGAACGCTCCGGACGCCGGCGCCTCGGTCGGCGCGACGCGGATCGCCTCCAGAAGGTCGTGGGCGGGCGCCGCGTAGAACAGCTGTGCGAGCAACCCGTACACCTCGGCGCGCGCGGTTTCCTCGTCGAGCGCGGACGCCAGGGGAACGATCGGATTCATGTGATCTTCATTTCGTCGCCGGGCGCGGAGAACATGTCGATCACGCGGCAGTCACCGCACATCTTCAGGCGCTCGAGCGCCGGGCCCTGGAACATCGCGTGGCTCGCGAGGCGCGCGGTCATTGCTTCGATGCCCTTGAGCGTGCCGAACGGCTTGCCGCAGCGGACGCACGCGAAGGGCTGCGCCTCGTTCACGATCCGCGCCTCCTTGCGCGCGGGCGTCGTGAGCAGCCGCGGCACGAGTGCAATCGCGTCTTCGGGGCAGGTCTTCACGCACAGCCCGCATTGCACGCAGTTCTTCTCGACGAACCGCAGTTGCGGCGCGGCGGGGTTGTCCTGCAGCGCGCTTGCCGGGCACGCGCCGACGCAGCTCATGCACAGCGTGCACTTGTCCTTGTCGACGTCGACGGAGCCGAAGGGCGCGCCTGCCGGCAGCGCGATGGCTTCGGGCACCGAAGGAACGCAGCCGGCGAGATGGTCGATCGCCAGTTCCAGCGTCGTGCGCTTTTCGGCCGGCACCGCGAAGCTCGCGGCATCCGCCGGCGGCTGCGCCGGGCGCTTCGAAACGAGCGCCAGCTCCTGGTCGATGTCGGCGATATGGTCGGCTTCGATCAACGTGAAATGCGCGCCGGCATACCCGAGCCCCGAAAGGATCGCCTGCGCGATGGCCATCTGCTCGCGCACCGCGTCGCGGTACTGCGGCGCCTCTTCGCGCGTCATGAGCACCGCGACCTGCGAAGCGCCATAGGCGACGGCTGCCAGCCACAAGTCGATGCCGATGCTCGCCGTGTGCCAGGTCGATACCGGGATCACGTTCGCAGGCACGCCTTGCGCGACGCCCAGGCGCGCGGCGCGGCCCAGTTCCTCGACCAGCACCTGCCCGCGTTCCTGGCTGTGGAGCAACACGGTCGCGTTGCGGCCGCCCGCCTTCGCGTAGGTCGAAAGCAAGGTCTTGAACTTCAAGGCCTGTTCATTCGCGCGCGGGTACGCGTAGGTGATCGCGCCGCTCGGGCACACGGTGGTGCACGTGCCGCAGCCGACGCACAGGTTCGGGTTGACCTTGACCTGGTTGCGCGCCTTGTCGCTCGCGATCGCCTCGGCCGAGCAGACGTCGATGCAGGCCGTGCAGCCGGTCTGGCCGTTGCGGCTGTGCGCGCACAGCCTGGCCTTGTAGTCGAAGAACTTCGGCTTTTCGAATTCGCCGACGAGGTCGCGCAGCTTCACGAGCTGCGCGAGGTCGACGCCGCGCGGCGCATGGAAGTAGCCTTGCGGCGGCGCATGCTGCCCGAACGCGGGGTTCGCGCGCAGGTCCAGCACGATGTCGAAAGTGTCCCGCATGGCTTGCGGCGCGCGCTCGAAGTCGATCGCGCCGACCGCTTCGCATGCGCTGACGCACGCGCGGTGCGAACGGCATTTCGCGAGATCCACCTGGTAGTCCAGGCCGATCGCGTCTTCGGGGCATGCGGCCACGCACGCATTGCAGCGCGTGCACAGGTCCAGGTCGATCGGGTTGTCGCGCGTCCATTGCAGCTCGAACGCACCGAGCCAGCCCTTGAGCGAATCGATGCGCCCCGCGAGGACCGGAAAGCGCCGCTGCTGCTCGCCGCTGCCGCCCTGCGCGAAGAAGGTGACGTCGAGCACGTCGGCAACGGCGCCGGCAGCCTGCTCGCACGCGTCGAGCGGCCCGATCACGAGCAGCCGCCCGTTGCTCTTGTACGTGACGACGGGGACCGGCTGCGGATCCGGCAGGTGCGCGGCCGCGAGCAGCGCGGCGATCTTCGGCATCGCCTTGCCCGCATCGCGGCTCCAGCCGCCGGTCTCGCGGATGTTGACGAACTTCAGCGGCGCCACCGCGCCTTCGGTTTCCTGCGCGAGTTCGGCGAAGAGCCGCCTTTCCTGCGTGCAGGCGACGACGAGGTCGCCGCTACCCTTCGCCGCCTTCTGGAAGCTGGCCGCTTCGCGGCGGCACAGCATCGTGTGCAGTACCAGTTCCTCGCCCAACGCCGTCCCCAGCGCTTTCGCCTGCAGGGGCATCGTCTTGTTGCAATCGCAGATGAGGGTCGGCATGCGGGGGCTCGGGAACTGCTTCGGGGACCGGTTGCGACTGTGCCACGGATTGCGGCACGGCGTCATCCAAGGATTCCTCGAACAGCTTGAGCACCTGCGCGCTCGCCATCTTGCGCAGCATCGATTCGGGCAGCGGATCGGGGATGGAGTAGTCGTCGGCGTAGATGTCCATCGGATCGCGCACGTTGAAGCGCGGATCGGCGAACAGCTTCTTCATCGCCGCCTTCTTCACGTCGGGATCGACGTCGCGCGCGACGAAGCGCTTGAAGTCGGAATCGAGCGTGAGCGCCTTCACGTCGTCGAGGGTCAGCGGCGGTGCAGTGGGTTCGGGCGCTGCCTCTTCACTCCCTCTACCATTCGGGGAGGGTTGGGGTGCGGGCACGCCGGGCGCCTCTTGCTCAGGCTCCCTGCCCTCGCGCACCTCCTGCTTGCGCCGCGACCAGCGCGAAAGGAATCCATCAGCCGCCATCGCCGCCCCCGGATTTCTTTTCCGTCGACACCGACGCCGGATTGCCGAAGCGGTCCTCCAGCGGGCGGAAGCTCTGCGGGCGCGCACGCCTGCGCGGCTCGGGCACGTAATGCGCCAGCGCGAACTCGCGCATCCACTCGATCACGCCGGGTGGCGCGGGTACCTGGTCGACGCGCTCCTGCGCATCGAGCCAGCGGCCCGCATCGTGATAGCTCAGCGACACGGCTGCAGGCCGTGCGATGGGCTCGTCGGACACGGTGGCTTCCTCGTCCATGCGCCACAACACGAACCAGCAGGGCGCCGGCGTCGTGGCGTTGAGGTAATAACCCTCGCCGTCGTCGCGGAACAACTCGACGACGAAGCCGGGGTGCAGCCACCGCTCTTCGTCGTCGCCCTTCAGCAGCAGGCGCGGCTCGGTGCCGAAGCCGGGCTCGTGCGGCACGACATCGGCGAGCACCCAGCGCCATGGCTGCCAGCGGTTGTCCAACCGCTCGCGGCGCATGACGACGGCGACTTCGATGCTGGGACGCACGGCCATGCGCGCACTCTAGCGCACGGCGGCCTCACCCGCCTGCAGGCGCGGACGTGGCGGGCATCGGCAAGGCCACTTCGACGCGCATGCCGCCCAGCTGGGGATCACGAGTGATCGCCAGCGAGCCGCGGTAGAACTCCGCGATGTCCTTGACGATCGCCAGGCCCAGCCCGTGGCCGGGCGCGGCTTCGTCCAGCCGCACACCGCGCTGCAGGATCGCCCCCGCGTCGGCTTCGCTGCAGCCGGGCCCGTCGTCCGCGACGGCGATGCGCAGCTCTTCGCGCGTGGGGCGCACCCGGATCGCCACGCGCGAATGCGCCCACTTGCACGCGTTGTCCGCGAGGTTGCCGACCAGCTCGAGCATGTCTTCCCGATCGAGCGGCAGCAACTCGTCGCCCGCGTCGACCTCGATCGAAAGTACGCGCGCCGAGTACACGCGGCGCAGCACCCGCACCAGCAAGTCGAGCTCCGTGCGCGGGCGGAACATCGCGCCCGCGCCGCCCGCGGCCGGCCCCGCCACGCGCGCGCGGCGCAGTTCGCGCTCGACGCGTTCGCGGATGATGTTCGCCTGCTCCTCGAGCCCCGCGCGCGCGGGCCCGGGCAGTGCGGGATCTTCGGCCGTGCGGAACAGCACCGCGAGCGGCGTCTTCAGCGCGTGCGCGAGATTGCCCACCGCGGTTCGCGACTGGTTCAGGCGCCGCTGCAGCAATGCGAGCAGCCGGTTGAGTTCGTCGACGAGCGGCTTGATCTCGAGCGGCACCTCGCCCTCGATGCGCGTGTGCCGCCCCGCGCCCACTTCGCGCAGTTCAAGCTGCAGCGCGTCGAGCGGCGCCAGCGCCTTGCGCACGGCGAGCCCCTGGAGCACCAGCGCGCCGGGCAGCACGAGCACGAACAGGCCGAACGCCAGTGCGCTGAGCCGCTCGATGTCCTTCGTGACGTCGCCGATCTCCTCCGCGACGTAGACGGTCACCGTGCTGCCGCCCCGCAGCTCGCTCTTGGCCAGCACGATCAGCCGCTGGCCGGCGGGACCATCGGCGCGGTAATCGGCGCGCGTGCCGGCTGCGGGCGTTTCGGCCGCCAGTCCCTGCCCCGCCAGCGAAGGCGAGCGCGCGAAATCGCGCCCTCCGAGGCGCACCTCGTAGTAGTGGCCCGAGGCCCGCTCCTCGTACACGGGTTCGATGCCGTGCGTGTCCAGGCGCGGCGTGTCCGGGCCGTCGAACTGCATCGCCACCATCACGGCGTCCGCATCGTGGTCCAGGTGCATCACCATCTGCCGCTCGCTCACGCGGCGGATTCCGACGACGAGCAACAGCCACAACGCGAGGAACACGATCACCAGCGCGATCGTCAGGGTGCGCAGCAGGCGCGCACGCAAGGTCCTGAGCTTCACGCGGCCGCCCCTTCGAAGACGTAGCCCTGGCCGCGCCGCGTGCTGATCATGTCCGCGCCGAGCTTGCGTCGCAGGCGGTTCACGTAGACCTCGATGACGTTGCTGTCGGCGTCGTGCTGGGCTTCGTAGACGTGGTCGTAGAGCCACGACTTCGACAGCACGCGCCCGGGCCGCATCAGGAAACAACGCAGCATCCGGAACTCGATGGCAGTGAGCGGCTCCGTGCGGCCGTCGTCGTGGACGATCATCTGGCGGTCTTCGTCGAGGTGCCAGTCGCGCGCGCCCAGCTTCTGCGGCGTGCGGGCGTGGCTGCGCTTCGTGAGCGCCGCCAGCCGCGCCGTCAGCTCCTCGAAGTGGAACGGCTTGCCGAGGTAATCGTCGGCGCCCGCCTTGAAACCATCGACACGTTCGTGCCACGCGTCGCGCGCGGTGAGCACGAGCACCGGCATCGTCTTGCCCGCGCCCCGCCAGCCGCGCAGCACATCGAGCCCGCTGCGCCCGGGCAGCCCGAGGTCCAGCACCACCAGGTCGTACGGCTCGACATCCCCGAGGTGGGCCGCATCGACGCCGTCCCGCGCCCAGTCGACCGCGAACCCGCGCGCCGCCAGGTCGCGCTTGAGCGATTCGCCCAGTTGCGGATCATCTTCGGCGAGCAGCAGGCGCATCGGCGCGATTCCTTTCAGCTGGCGTTCAGAAGGCCGGCAAGGCGATCAGGCGACGACAACCTTCCGGTTCACATTGGATACGTCAGCGGCGGCGCCTTCGTTGACCCTCGTCAACGCCACCGGTGTGGCAGGCGACCACTGGGTCGAAGCGGAAACCAGGCTGGAATGCGCCACGGAACGTGGCGCGAACGCGGGCTGCGCGGGCCGCGACGTGCGTCTATGACGCGGCGACGGGCATCGCGGTCGGCTTCGACCCGATGCTCGCCACCGCTTTCGCGATCCTCGGCTGACCGTCAGCTGAAGAACTTCGCCGCCGCGATCAGCGTGCGGTACACACCCCACGCGAGCGGGATGCCGACGGCCGCCCACGCCAGCCACACCTTGATGATCGGCGTGACCTCGGTGCTGGCACGCGAGGCATTGGCGCCCGCGTCGGCAGCGACAGCCTTCTCGTGCGCGAGGCGCTTTTCTTCCTCGAGTTCCTGGTCCGTCATGTACCACTTCGGGTCGACGGGCTTGACCAGCAGGTTGCAGATCAGGCCGACGACCAGGAAGCCGACGAGGATGTACATGGTCTGGTTGTAGACCTGGTTGCGCGGGACGCCGATCGAAAGCTGGTACTCGCGCATGTAGTTCACGACCACGGGGCCGATGATGCCCGCGGTGGACCACGCGGTCAGGACGCGGCCGTGGATCGCGCCGACGAACTGCGTGCCGAAGATGTCGGCGAGGTACGCCGGCACCGTCGAGAACGCGCCGCCGTACATCGACAGGATGATGCAGACGGCGCCGACGAACATCAGCTTGTTCCCGGCACCGGCGGAAATCGGCAGGCTCGCGTACAGGACGATGCCCAGCACGAAGATGATGTTGTAGGTCATCTTGCGGCCGAACAGGTCGGACATCGACGCCCAGAAGAAGCGGCCCGCGATGTTGAACAGCGACAGCAGCGCGGCGAAACCGCCCGCGATCGCCGCGATGGCGGCGAGCTGGGTCTTGTCGAGCTCGCTGAACTTCTTCGGGATGTCGATCAGCGCGCCCCCGAACACCTCCTGCAGCATCGGCGAGGCCATGCCGATCACGCCGATGCCTGCCGACACGTTCATCGTGAGCAGCAGCCAGATCAGCCAGAACTGCGGGATGCCCCACACCTTCTTCACGTGCACGTGGCGCTGCGTGATCATGGTGTTGCTCGCCTGGCCCGCGGGCGGCGTCCAGCCCTCCGGCTTCCAGCCGGTCACCGGGATGCGGTAGCCGAACGCGCCGCCGACCATGAAGATGAAGTAGACGATCGCGAGCACGACGAACGTCTCGAGCACGCCGTTGCTCGTCGGCGTCGAGAAGTGCCGCATCAGGTCCACCGCCAGCGGCGAGCCGATCATCGCGCCGCCGCCGAAGCCCATGATCGCCATGCCGGTCGCCATGCCGCGCCGGTCGGGGAACCACTTGATCAGCGTCGACACCGGCGAGATGTAGCCCAGGCCGAGCCCGATGCCGCCGATCACGCCGGAGCCGAGCACCATCAGCCAGAACTGGTGCAGGTAGATGCCGACCGCCGAGACGAGCATGCCGCCGCACCAGCACAGCGCCGCGACCACGCCCGCCTTGCGCGGGCCGGCGCGCTCGAGCCAGCCGCCCCAGATCGCGGCGGCGCAGCCGAGGAACACGAAGAACAGCGTGTACATCCAGCCGAGCGTCGCGACGTGCCAGTCGCAGCTGGTCGTGAACAGCTCGGAGAAGAAGCTGGAGTCCTTGCCGCACGCGGCGCCTGCGCCCGCAGTCTGCAGCGCCTTGGACAGCGGCAGCCAGAACACGGAAAAGCCGTAGGCCATCCCGATACACAGGTGGATCGCCAGCGCCGCGGGGGGAACGAGCCAGCGGTTGAACCCCGGCCCCGCGATGATGCGTTCCTTGTCCAGCACGCCGGGCGCGCCGCTCCCACCCGCCGGAACACCGCCGGCGCCAATGACACTCGACATCGTTGTCTCCTCGTTGTGATCGCGCGAGTGTTTGCTGGCTTGCGCAAGCGTTCACCTAGGGCAAGCCCTAGGACGAGGTCACCAAGTACCACTTAGGGATTGATTCGGGGATTCCGGTCGCACTGCGATATGAATTGCCGTGCACAAGCCCGCAGCCGGGGGGCTCAGGTGTCCTTCGACACGGTGATCGTCGGGAACTTCGAGGAGAAGTCCTTCGCCTTCTGCGCGATCTTGATGGCCACCTGCCGCGCGACGGACTTGTAGATCTTCGCCACTTCGCTGTCGGGTTCGCTCACGACCGTGGGCTTGCCGCTGTCGGCCTGCAGGCGGATCTTGATGTCCAGCGGCAGCGCGCCGAGGTAGTCGGTGCCGAACTGCTGTGCGAGCTTCTGCCCGCCGCCTTCGCCGAAGATGTGCTCGGCGTGGCCGCAGTTGCTGCACACGTGCACGGCCATATTCTCGACGATGCCCAGGATCGGCACGCCGACCTTCTCGAACATGCGGATGCCCTTCTTCGCGTCGAGCAGCGCGATGTCCTGCGGCGTCGTGACGATCACCGCACCGGTCATCGGCACGCGCTGCGACAGCGTGAGCTGGATGTCGCCCGTGCCGGGCGGCAAGTCGACGATCAGGTAATCGAGTTCGCGCCAGTTGGTCTGGCGCAACAACTGCTCGAGCGCCTGCGTGGCCATCGGGCCGCGCCAGATCATCGCCTCGTCCTGGTTCACGAGGAAGCCGATCGACATCACCTGCACGCCGTAGTTCTCGAGCGGCTCCATCGTCTTGCCGTCCTCGCTCTCGGGACGCTGGTCGATGCCCATCATCATCGGCTGGCTGGGGCCGTAGATGTCGGCGTCGAGCAGGCCGACCTGCGCGCCTTCGGCCGCGAGCGCCAGCGCGAGGTTCACGGCCGTCGTGCTCTTGCCCACGCCGCCCTTGCCCGAAGCCACGGCGACGATGTTCTTCACGTTGGGCATCAGCTGCACGCCGCGCTG
>DATBPW010000087.1:0-20703 GCA_036561125.1 Ramlibacter sp.
GAGCACCTGCTCGTGCGCGACGGTGAATCGGGCGAGGTGATCGGGACTTACCGTGTGCTCACGCCCGCGCAGGCGCGGCGCGCGGGCAGCTTCTACAGCGACACCGAGTTCGACCTCACGCGCCTGCGCAGCCTGCGCGAGCGGATGGTGGAGCTCGGGCGCAGCTGCGTGCATCGCGACCACCGCCACGGTGGCGTGATCCTCGCGCTGTGGGGCGCGCTCGCGGAATTCATGGCGCGCAACGAGCTCGACACGATGATCGGCTGCGCCAGCATCCCGATGCTGTACAACGGCGTGGTCTGCGGCGACGCGGCCGCCAGCATCTGGCGCCAGGTGCGCGAATCGCATCTCGCGCCGATCCAATACCACGTGCGCCCGCGCCTGCCGCTGCCGATCGAGCAGCTCGACGGCTCGCTCGACGTCGAGCCGCCCGCGCTGATCAAGGGCTACCTGCGGCTGGGCGCGAAGGTGCTGGGCCCGCCCGCGTGGGACCCCGATTTCAATTCCGCGGACCTGCCGATGCTGATGCGCATCGCGGACCTGCCGCCGCGGTACCGCAAGCACTTCTCGGCCTGACATGCTCGCTGCCTTCGACGCCGTCATTCCCACCCTGGATGCCGGCCTCGCCGGCGGCGGTGCGCTCGATGCCGACGCGCCGGCCGCGCGCCGCGTGCGCACCGTGTGGATCTCGGACATCCACCTCGGCACGCCGGGCTGCCAGGCGGCCGCGCTGCTCGATTTCCTCAAGCACCATCCTTGCGAACACATGTACCTCGTCGGGGACATCGTCGACGGCTGGCAGCTGCGCAAGCGCTGGTACTGGCCGCAGCCGCACAACGACGTCGTACAGAAGGTGCTGCGCGCGGCGCGCAAGGGTTGCCGCGTGGTGTACGTGCCGGGCAACCACGACGAATTCGCGCGCCAGTTCACCGAGCACAGCTTCGGCGGCGTGGAGCTCGCGATGCAGGCGGTGCACACGACCGCCGACGGCCGCAAGCTGTGGGTGATCCACGGCGACGAGTTCGACGCCGTCGTGCAATGCGCCCGGTGGCTCGCGTACGTCGGCGACACGTTGTACGAGTTCACGCTCAAGCTCAACCGCTATCTCAACAAGTTGCGCGGGCGCTTCGGCCTGCCGTACTGGTCGCTCTCGCAATACCTCAAGCACAAGGTGAAGAAGGCGCTGAACTACGTCACGGATTTCGAGCGCGCGGTTGCCAACGAGGCGCGCCGGCGCGGTTATCACGGCGTGGTGTGCGGGCATATCCACCGCGCGGAGATCCGTGCCATCGACGGCGTCCTGTATTGCAACGACGGTGACTGGGTCGAAAGCCGCAGCGCGCTGGTCGAACACATGGACGGCTCGCTCGAGCTGGTGCATTGGTCGCCCACCCACGAAGTTCCCGCCACAGCCACCACAACGACCGAGGAGACAGCATGAAGATCGCACTCGTCACGGACGCCTGGCAGCCGCAGGTCAACGGCGTCGTCACCACGCTCGTGGAGCTGGTGCGCGAGCTGCGCGGGCTCGGCCACCAGGTGAAGGTGGTGGAGCCCAACCAGTTCGACACGCGCCCGTGTCCGGGCTATGCGGGCATCGACCTCGCCGTGCGGCCGAAGCGGCGCGTGGCTGAACTGCTCGACGCGTTCCAGCCCGACGCCATCCACGTCGCCACCGAAGGCCCGCTCGGCTGGGCGGCGCGCGGCTACTGCGTGAAGCAGCGGCTGCAATTCACGACGGCGTTCCACACCAAGTTCCCGGAGATCGTCAACGCCGCGACGAAGTTCGTGCCGGTCGCGCTCGGCTACGTGGTCATGCGGCACTTCCACGCGCCTTCGTCGGGGATCATGGTGCCCACGCAAAGCGTGCTGCGCATGCTGGAGCGCCGCGGGTTCCGGAACCTGCGCGCATGGACGCACGGCGTCGATACGGCGCTGTTCGAATACCGCGGGCAAGTCGAGGATTGGCCGCCGCTGGGCGATTTGCCGCGGCCGCTCGCGCTGTTCGTCGGGCGCGTTTCGTACGAGAAGAACATCGAGGCATTTCTTTCGATGGAGTTCGCCGGCAGCAAGGTCGTGTGCGGCGTCGGGCCCGTGGAAGCGCAGCTGAAGCAGCGTCATCCGCACGTGAAGTGGGTCGGGCTGCTGCCGCGCGACCGGCTCGCGCAGCTCTACGCCGCCGCGGACGTGTTCGTCTTCCCGAGCCACGCCGACACCTTCGGGCTCGTGATGGTCGAAGCGATGGCCAGCGGCACGCCGGTCGCGGCCTTCCCGGTGGACGGTCCGCTGGAAGTCCTGGGCAAGCGCGACGGCGCGGGCCGCACGCTGGGCGGCGCGATGCACGACGACTTGAAGCTGGCCTGCGCGGCCGCGCTCGAGGTGCCGCGCAGCGAGGCGCGCGCGAGGGCGCTCGACTTCAGCTGGGCTCAGGCCGCGCAGATGTTCGAAGGGCACCTGGTGCCGGCTCGCCCCGGCGGCCACGCGCCGGCCCCGCTGACCAATGTCAACAAACTGTCACCGAACGGCTCCACACTGTCATGATCCTGTCATCCTGAAAACAATGTCCGCCGTCATGACGCCCGGTGCGGTCGCCGCCGGGGTTCCGTTCCTCGACCGCGACCACAGCACGCTCGCTTTCAACGAGCGGGTGCTCGACTGGGCGCGGCGCGAAGATGTCCCGCTGCTCGAACGGCTGCGCTACCTGTGCATCGTGTCGTCGAACCTCGACGAGTTCTTCGAGGTGCGCGCGGCGCCGCACCTGGCCGCGTTCAAGGCGGGCGACATCAAGGGCGAGTTCACCGGCCAGACGTTCGACAGCGTGGCGCAGGCCGCGCACACGCTGGTCGCCACGCAGTACGCGCTGTACAACGACCAGCTGATGCCGGCCTTCGCGAAGAAGGGCATCGAGATCGTCGCGCATGGCGAGCGCACGCCCGCGCAACGCGCGTGGGTGGGCGAGTATTTCGAGGCCGAGGTTCGCCCGCTCCTGATTCCCGTCGGGCTCGACCCCTCGCACCCGTTTCCGCAGGTCGCCAACAAGTCGCTCAATTTCATCGTGCGCCTCGGCGGCAACGACGCCTTCGGCCGGGCGAACGAGATCGCGATCGTCAAGGTGCCGCGCGTGCTGCCGCGCCTGATCCGCATGCCGCCCAAGGTGTCGCGCGGCAAGCAGCTGTTCGTGTCGCTGTCGAGCGTGATCCGTGCGCACCTGGAGAGCCTGTTCCCGGGCCGCGAGGTCGGGCAGTTCTCGCAGTTCCGCGTCACGCGCCACTCGGACCTCGCCGTCGACGAGGACGACGTGAAGGACCTGCGCACCGCGCTGCGCCTGGGCCTGCAGCAAAGGCACTATGGCCAGGCCGTGCGGCTGGAAGTCTCGGCAGGCTGCTCCGAGTTCCTTTCCGATTTCCTGCAGCACCAGTTCGGCCTGCCTGCGCAGGCGCTGTATCGCGTGCACGGGCCCGTGAACCTCGTGCGGCTGCAGCAGCTGGTGGAGCTGGTGGATGCGCCGCAGTTGCTGTTCCCCCCTTACAAGCCCGGCTACCCCGCGCAGATGCTGCCCGGCCGCTCGGTCTTCGAGCAGGTCAGGAAGCGCGACATCCTCGTGCACCATCCGTTCGAGAGCTTCGACGGCGTGATCGCGTTCCTGCGCGAAGCGGTGGACGACCCGGCGGTGCTGGCGATCAAGCAGACGATCTATCGCACCGGCGCGGATTCCGAGCTGATGGAGTTGCTCGAGGAAGCCGTGAGCCGCGGCAAGGAAGTCACCGCGATCGTGGAGCTCAAGGCCCGGTTCGACGAGGAAGCGAACATCAACTGGGCCGAGCGGCTGGAATCGATCGGCGCGCAGGTGGTCTACGGCGTCGTCGGCCTGAAGACGCACGCGAAGATGCTGCTCGTCACGCGGCGCGAAGGCCGCAGCCTCGTGCGCTACGCGCACCTGTCCACGGGCAACTACAACCCGCGCACGGCGCGCCAGTACACGGACATCGGCTTCTTCACGGCCGACCCGCAGCTCACCGCGGACGTCGACAGCGTCTTCGTGCATCTCGCGAGCCACAGCCGCCTGCCGCGCATGTCGCATGTGTGGCTCGCGCCGTTCCACCTGCACCGCAAACTGATCGACCGCATCGACTCGCTGGCGCAAGGCGCGGCGGCCGGCAAGCGGGCGCGCATCGTCCTGAAGATCAATTCGCTCACGGACCTGCCGCTGATGCAGGCGCTCGTGCGTGCCGGGCAGGCCGGCGTGCAGATCGACCTCATCGTGCGCGGCGCGTGCATGCTGCCCGCGCGCGTCCCGGGCATCACCGACAACGTCCGCGTGCGCTCGATCATCGGCCGCTTCCTCGAACATTCGCGCGTGTTCTATTTCCGGCTCGACGACGACGAGCAGGTCTACCTGTCCAGCGCCGACTGGATGAACCGCAACATGTTGCGCCGGGTGGAGCTCGCGTGGCCGATCCACGATGCGAAGCTGCGCCAGCGGATCATCGACGAGTGCCTGGTCGCGTACCTGCACGACGACCGCGACGCGTGGGACCTGATGCCCGACGGCGCGTACAAGCGAGTGAAGGGCGCGGGCGAAGCGAAGGGGCACGGCGCGCAGAACGCGCTGATGGCGCGCTACGCCGCGACGACCGGCGAACAGGGGGGATGACCCATGGACCTGATCCTGTGGCGGCATGCCGAGGCGGAAGACGACGCACCGGGCGGTGACGACATGCAGCGCGCGCTGACGCAGCGCGGCGAGAAGCAGGCGGCGCGCATCGCCGCGTGGCTCGACCGCCAGATCGCCGACGGCGTGAAGATCCTGTGCAGCCCCGCACTGCGTTGCGAGCAGACCGTGCTGCCGCTCGGGCGCAAGTACAAGGTGCACAAGGAGCTCGCGCCGGGGACGACCCCGCAAGCCATCCTCGACGCCGCGGGCTGGCCCAAGGCGAAGCAGCCGGTGCTCGTGGTCGGGCACCAGCCGGTCCTCGGCGAAACCGCCGCCCTGCTGCTCGGCATGAACGAGGGCGTGTCCATCCGCAAGGGGGCGGTGTGGTGGTTCCGCTCGCACGACGACCGCGTGGTGCTGCTCGCCGCGCAATCGCCCGACACGGTCTGAGCGCTCAGGCGAGCAGGAAGCTCCACGGCATCTTCTGCCACGACTCGACTTCCTGCCGCAGCAGGTACATCGACTGCGGATAGCTCTTCGCCCATGCCTGCGGCAGCTTGAGCGCGACCTTGCGACCCGTGCCGGACAGTTGCAGGCCGGCCGCGTCGGGATCGCGGCGCGCGTGGCACAGGATCACCGCGAGCCGCAGGCACATGAGCTGGTGGACGAACAGCGGGTCGTCGAAGTCGAAGTCCACGCCGAGCTTGCGCAGCTTGCCGCGATGGCCCAGCACCAGCAGCCCCAGGTGGTGCAGCTCGGGCACGGCGAAGCCGGGCGCGTCGGTGTTGTCGAGGATGTACGCGCCGTGCTTGTGGTAATCGCTGTGCGAGATCGCGCTGCCGATCTCGTGCAGGCGCGCGGCCCAGCCGAGCTTGCGTTCGTTGCGCGCGAGTTCGTCCGGGTCATCGCCGCCGCGCAGCCGCCGCAGCAACGCACAGGCCGTCTTCGCGACGCGCGCCGATTGCGCGGGATCGACTTCGAACTTCGCGCACAGGCGCGCGACCGTCGCCGAGCGCACGTCGGTGTCCGCGAGTTCGCGATCGAGCATGTCGTACAGCACGCCATGGCGCAGCGCGCCTTGCGCCGATTGCATGCGTTCGATGCGCAGCATGTCGAACACGGCGCGCAGCACCGCGACGCCGCCGCCGATCACGGGCCTGCGGTCATCCTTGAGCCCCGCGAGCCGCACCTTGTCGGCGTGCCCGGCCGAGACGAGCACGTCGCGCAACCAGTCGAGGTCCTCGCGCGTGATCTCGCCTTCGGCTCCGCCCGCGGCGGTGACGATGTCCGCGACCGCGCCGATCGTCCCCGCCGAGCCATACGCCACGTCCCAGCGCGAATGCGCGTAGGCCAGCTGCGCTTCCTCGAGCACCGCCTGCGCGGCGACTTCCGCAGCTTCGAAAGCTGCCTCGGTGAATTGCCCTTGCGGGAAATAGCGCATCGACCACGCGACCGACCCGACGCGATAGCTTTCCATCTGCTCGGCGAGGAACTGCTGGCCGAGGATCACCTCCGTCGAGCGCCCGCCGATGTCGACGACGACGCGGTGCTCGTCGGACTGCGGCAGCAGGTGGGCGACGCCCTGGTAGATCAGGCGCGCCTCCTCGCGGCCGGAGATCACGTCGATCGGGAATCCCAGCACCTGGTGCGCGCGCGCGAGGAACTCGTCGCGGTTGCGCGCTTCGCGCAGCGTCTGCGTCGCCACGGCGCGCACCTGCGACTTGCGAAAACCGCGCAGCCGCTCGCCGAAGCGCGCGAGGCAGTCCCAGCCGCGCTGCATCGCCTCGCGCGTGAGGTTGCGCGACGAATCGAGGCCGCCGCCCTGGCGCACCGTCTCCTTGATGTACTCGGTGCGGCGCACCTGGCCGTGTTCGAAGCGGCCGATTTCCAGCCGGTAACTGTTGGAGCCGAGGTCGACCGCGGCGAGGAGGGTGCCGTTTTGCATCGCGCTGCGAAGGGGAACGCGGCCAGCATAGCATCGGCCGCGTCCGCGGCGGAGCGTGCTGGATGAAGCGTTGATGTCAGTTCGATGACAACCATCAAGCCGGCAGGGGCCGAAGCGGGCCAATGTCATCGAGCTGTCACGGAAGCTTCCTAGAGTCCCCGCATACCAACAGCCCAACCAGAGGTGATCGACATGCTCCGTATCCATCAACTCGCGCTCGTCGGCGCTGCCCTCGCGGCCGCCGGCCTGGCGCAAGCCCAGCAGGCCACCGGCGCGGGGTCCAGCTTCGCCGCGCCGCTCGTGGCGAAGTGGTCGGCCGACTACAACAAGATGACCGGCGCGCAGATCAACTACCAGTCGGTGGGCTCGGGCGCCGGCATCAAGCAGATCGAGGCGAAGACCGTGGACTTCGGCGCCTCCGACATGCCGCTGAAGGACGAGGACCTCGCGAAGGCCGGCGAATTCCAGTTCCCCATCCTGATCGGCGGCGTGATCCCGGTCGTCAACATCAAGGGCATCCAGCCCGGCCAGCTGCACCTGGACGGCCAGGTGCTGGGCGACATTTACCTCGGCAAGATCACGAAGTGGAGCGACCCCGCGATCAAGGCGCTGAACCCGTCGCTGGCCCTGCCCGACGCCGCGATCGCGCCGGTGCGCCGCGCGGACGGCTCCGGCACCACGTTCATCTTCACGAACTACCTGTCGAAGGTGAACCCCGAGTGGAAGTCGAAGGTCGGCGACGGCACGGCCGTGAACTGGCCCACGGGCGCGGGCGGCAAGGGCAACGAAGGCGTCGCCGCGTTCGTCGGGCGCCTGCCCAACTCGATCGGCTACGTCGAGTACGCCTACGTCAAGCAGAACAAGATGACGTACGCGCTCGTCGAGAACTCGGAGAAGAAGTTCCCGGAGCCGAATGAGAAGGCGTTCAAGGCGGCGGCCGCGGGCGCGCAGTGGAGCAAGACGTTCTACCAGATCCTGACGAACCAGCCCGGCGCGGACGCGTGGCCGATCACCGGCTCCACGTTCGTCATCATGCACAAGGTGCAGGACAAACCCCAGCAGGGCACCACCGTGCTGAACTACTTCGGCTGGGCCCTGAACAAGGGCGAGAAGACGGCCGAGTCGCTCGACTACGTGCCGATGCCGCCGAGCGTGGTCAAGCAGATCGAGAAGCTGTGGAGCGAGGTCAAGGATCCTTCGGGCAAGCCGCTGCCGCTGAAGTCGCCGGCCTGATGCCGGGCGGGGGAGCAGGCTTGTCCTCTACACTGCCGGCCCATGAGGCCAAGTTGCCGAGGACGCTCGCCCGCGGCGAGGCGGAGATGACGCCCAAGCCCCTGGGGCCGCGGCGGCTCGCCCCGCTCGCCGACCTGCTGTTCGCATGGGCCGCGCGGGGCGCGGCCCTTTTGACGTTGTCGCTGCTGCTCGGGATCCTTGCGACGCTGGTCGTCGGCGCGTGGCCGGCGATCGAGAAGTACGGCCTCGGGTTCCTCACCAACAACGTGTGGGATCCGGTGGCCGGCGAGTTCGGCGGGCTCGTCATGATCTACGGCACGCTCACGACGTCGTTCATCGCGTTGCTGATCGCGGTGCCGGTGAGCTTCGGCATCGCGCTGTTCCTCACCGAACTCTCGCCCGCGTGGCTCAAGCGCCCGCTGGGCACCGCCATCGAACTGCTCGCGGCCGTGCCGTCGATCGTCTACGGCATGTGGGGCTTGCTGGTGTTCGGCCCCATCCTCGCGCAGTTCGTGCAACAGCCGCTGCAGGCCCTGGTCGGCAACACGCCGATCCTCGGCACGCTCTTTTCCGGGCCGCCGGTGGGCATCGGCATCCTGTCGGCGGGCATCATCCTCGCGATCATGATCATCCCGTTCATCGCGGCCGTGATGCGCGACGTGTTCGAGGTCACGCCGCCGATGCTCAAGGAGTCCGCGTACGCGCTCGGCTCGACGACGTGGGAAGTCGTCTCGAAGGTGGTGCTGCCGTTCACGAAGACGGGCGTGGTCGGCGGCATCATGCTGGGCCTCGGCCGCGCGCTGGGCGAGACGATGGCGGTGACCTTCGTCATCGGCAACTTCAACCAGCTCGACTCCATCTCGCTGTTCCAGCCGGCCAACAGCATCACGTCGGCGCTCGCGAACGAGTTCGGGGAAGCCGCGAACGGGATGCACCAGGCCGCGCTGATCTATCTCGGCCTCGTGCTGTTCTTCATCACGTTCGTGGTGCTCACGCTGTCCAAGCTGCTGTTGGTGCGCCTGCGCCGCGCCGAAGGGGCGCGCGCATGATGGGCACCGGCGACCGGCTCCTGATGCAGGCCGATGCCGCGCACGCGCGCGAGCAGCGCTACATGGCCCGCAAGCGCGTGAACAAGCTCGCGCTGGCCCTGTCGCTCGCCGCCATGGCGTTCGGCCTGCTGTGGCTCGTGTGGATCCTGTGGGAGACCGTCCTGCTGGGTGTCGGCGGCCTCGGCCTCGCGACCTTCACGCAATCGACGCCGCCCCCGAATGAAGCCGGCGGCCTGGCGAACGCGTTGTTCGGGTCGGGCGTGATGGTGCTGATGGCGACGTTCGTGGGCGCGCCGATCGGCATCATGGCCGGCATCTACCTGGCCGAGTACGACGTGAAGGGCTGGCTCGGCGCGACCACGCGCTTCGTCAACGACATCCTGCTGTCGGCGCCGTCGATCGTCATCGGCCTGTTCGTGTACGCGGTGGTCGTCGCCCGCTTCAAGAGTTTTTCCGCCTGGGCCGGCATCATCGCGCTGGCGTTGATCGTGATCCCCGTCGTGATCCGCACCACCGAGAACATGCTGGCGCTCGTGCCGCCCGGGCTGCGCGAAGCGGCCTATGCGCTGGGCGCGCCGAAATGGCGCGTCATCCTGAGCATCACCCTGCGCGCCGCGCGCGCGGGCGTCGTGACGGGCGTGCTGCTGGCCCTTGCGCGCATCTCGGGCGAAACCGCGCCCCTGCTCTTCACCGCGTTGAACAACCAGTTCTGGACCACCGACCTGTCGCAGCCGATGGCCAGCCTGCCGGTGACCATCTTCAAGTTCGCGATGAGCCCCTACGAGAACTGGCAGCACCTCGCGTGGGCCGGTGTCTTCATCATCACGCTGGCCGTGCTGGGACTGAACATCGTCGCGCGCGTCATCACCCGCGTGCGCACCTGAACACCATGACCGAAACCGCCACCGCCGCCGACGCCAAGCTCGCGATCCGCGGCCTGAACTTCTACTACGGGCGCTTCCATGCGCTGAAGGACATCAACCTCGACATCGCCGAGAAGAAGGTCACGGCCTTCATCGGGCCTTCGGGCTGCGGCAAGTCGACGCTGCTGCGCACGTTCAACCGGATGTTCGAGCTGTATCCCGAGCAGCGCGCCGAAGGCGAGATCCTCCTCGACGGCGAGAACCTGCTGACCTCGAGGAAGGACGTCGCGCTGATCCGCGCGAAGGTGGGCATGGTGTTCCAGAAGCCCACGCCGTTCCCGATGTCGATCTACGACAACATCGCCTTCGGCGTGAAGCTGTTCGAGAACCTGAGCCCCGCCGACATGGACGAGCGCGTCGAGTGGGCGCTGCGCAAGGCGGCGCTGTGGAACGAGGTGAAGGACAAGTTGAACCAGAGCGGCAGCGGCCTGTCCGGCGGCCAGCAGCAGCGCCTGTGCATCGCGCGCGGCATCGCGATCAGGCCGGAAGTGCTGCTGCTCGACGAGCCGTGCTCGGCGCTCGACCCGATCTCCACCGCGAAGATCGAGGAGCTGATCGCCGAGCTGAAGGACGACTACACGGTGGTCATCGTCACGCACAACATGCAGCAGGCCGCGCGCGTGAGCGACATCACGGCCTACATGTACCTCGGCGACCTGATCGAGGTCGGCGAGACGGAGCAGATCTTCTTCAAGCCCAAGCGGCGCGAGACCGAGGACTACATCACGGGCCGGTTCGGCTGACCGGGAGCAAATCATGGCGGACAAGCATCTTTCCACCCAGTTCGACGCCGAACTCAACAGCGTTTCGTCGCGCGTGCTCGAGATGGGCGGCGTCGTCGAGGCGCAGCTGCGCCACGCGATGTACGCGCTGTCGCAGTACAGCAGCGAATCGGCCCGGAAAGTGGTCGAGCTCGAGGAGCAGGTCAATTCGATGGAAGTCGAGATCGACCGCGAGCTGTCGTCGATCATCGCGCGGCGCCAGCCGACCGCGCGCGACCTGCGCCTGCTGATGGCGATCTCGAAGACCACGGCCAACCTCGAGCGCGTCGGCGACGAGACCGAGAAGATCGCGCGCATGGTGCAGTCGATCATCGAGAAGAGCGGCCCCGTGCGCGCGCTGCCGTCGTCCGACCTGCGCATCGCGGCGGAACTCGCCGCGGGCCTGCTGCGCAAGGCGCTCGACGCGCTCGCGCGGCTGGACACGGCCTCGGCGGTCGCGATCATGAAGGAAGACAACCTGATCGACAAGGAATTCGACGGCTTCGTGCGCAAGCTGATCACGTACATGATGGAGGACCCGCGCACGATCTCCGCGAGCCTGGACCTCCTGTTCATCGCCAAGGCGATCGAGCGCATCGGCGACCACGCCAAGAACATCGCCGAATTCATCATCTACATCGTCAAGGGCGCCGACGTGCGCCATACTTCGATGGAGAACATCGAGTCCGCCATCCGCTAGCCGCGCATGAAGAACCAGCCCCGTGTCCTGATCGTCGAAGATGAACCGTCGATCGCCGAACTGATCGCGGTGAACCTGCGGCACAACGGCTTCGCGCCGGTTTGGGCCGAGGAGGGCAATGCCGCGCAGCGCGAACTCGACGCCGTGCTGCCCGACGTCATCCTGCTCGACTGGATGCTCCCGGGCCAGAGCGGGCTGTCGCTGGCGCGCAAGTGGCGCGCCGATGCGCGCACGAAATCCGTCCCGATCCTGATGCTGACCGCGCGTGGCGACGAGCCGGACAAGGTCGCGGGCCTCGACGCGGGCGCGGACGACTACGTGACCAAGCCGTTCTCCACGCAGGAGCTGCTCGCGCGCATCCGCGCCGTCCTGCGCCGCCGCGCCCCCGAGCAGGCGAGCGACACCGTCAGCATCGGCGCGCTCGCGCTCGACGCGTCGACACATCGCGTGACGTGGAACGAGCGGCCCGTCAAGCTCGGGCCCACCGAATTCAAGCTGCTGAATTACCTGATGAAGCATCCCGAGCGCGTGCACAGCCGCTCGCAACTGCTCGACAAGGTGTGGGGCGACCATGTGTTCATCGAGGAACGCACGGTCGACGTCCACGTCAAGCGCCTGCGCGAGGCGCTCGGCGCGGCCGGTGCGATGGTCGAAACCGTGCGCGGCGCCGGTTACCGCCTGACGGCGCAGTCGGCCATCGCCAACGACTCGCCGGCGTAGCGCCTCGCAAGGGGCGCCGCGCGACCGCACCGGGATGTTCTTCCGCATCGTCACCTTCATCGCGATCCTCGGCGTGCCGGGCGTGGCCGGCTGGATCCTCGCGGGCGAGCATGGCGCGTTCGTCGGCGTGGGCGCGGGAGCGGTCGGCTGGTTCCTCATCGACCTCGTGCGCGGCGCGCGCGTGCTGCTCTGGCTGCGCTCGGGCACGCCCGACCAGATGCCGCAGCTGCGCGGGCTGTGGGGCGAATTCGCCGACCGCGCGCGGCGCGCGCTGCGCGGGCGCCAGAAGGAAACCGAGGACGTGCAGCAGCGGCTGCAGCATTTCCTCGCGGCCATCCAGGCGTCGCCCAACGGCGTCGTGCTGCTCGATGCCGAAGGGCGCATCGAATGGTGCAACGAAACGGGGGCGCATCACCTGGGCATCGACGCCGACCGCGACATGCTGCAGCTGGTAGGCAACCTCGTGCGCGATCCCGTGTTCGCGGCCTACTACGCGTCGAACGATTACTCGCACGACGTCGTGGTGCAGGCCCGTGACAGCACGCCGCTGCGCCCCGTGAAGATCGCGATCCAGCTGCATCCGTACGGCGAGGGCCGCAAGCTGCTCCTGTCGCGCGACATCACCGGCGTCGAGCAGGCGGAGACGATGCGGCGCGATTTCGTCGCCAACGTCTCGCACGAGATCCGCACGCCGCTCACGGTGCTCACGGGCTTCGTCGAAACGCTGCAGAACATCCCGCTGGACGCGGACGAGCGCTCGCGCTACCTGACGATGATGGCGCAGCAGGCGCATCGCATGCAGACGCTGGTGAACGACCTGCTCACCTTGTCGCGGCTCGAGGGCAGCCCGCCCCCGGGCCTGGCCGAATGGACGCCCGCCGCGCTGTTCGCGGCGCAGTGCGAGGAAGACGCGCGCGCCATCTCCAACGTGCTCGGCAAGTCGCAGCAGATCATCGCCGCGGCGCCGCCCCCGATCGAGATCGCCGGTGCGCCGGGCGAGCTGCAAAGCGCGATGTCCAATCTCGTGAGCAACGCCGTGCGCTATACGCCATCGGGCGGGCGCGTGGAGATCCGCTGGATTGCGCTGCCCGACGGCCGCATGGAGTTTGCCGTGCACGACACCGGCCCCGGCATCGCGGTAGAGCACCTGCCGCGCCTGACCGAACGCTTCTACCGTGTCGACCGCAGCCGCTCGCGCGAGACCGGCGGCACGGGGCTGGGCCTGGCGATCGTCAAGCACGTGTCGCAGCGCCATGGCGCGGAGCTCAAGATCGACAGTGCGGTCGGCTCCGGCTCGACGTTCTCGATCGTGCTGCCGGCGTCGCGCGTGCGCCCGGTGCTCACGCCGGCCGGGAGCGCCGCGCGGCCCGCCACGGAATCGCAGCCAGGATAAGCGCGGACATCACCAGCGCGATCGAAGCCGCTTCCCAGAATGCGTTGGGCGAATGCTGCGGCCCGAGCGGCCCCACGCCGACGTAGGCCAGCGCGTAGCCGCCGGTCAGGCCGACGCCCCACAGCATCACGCAGTACGTCAACAGCGGCGACACGACGACGCGGTAGCTGCGCAGGATGAAAACGCACATCGCCTGCAGCGCATCGCCGAGGTGAAATATGCCCAGCCACGCGAGCAAACCGGTGGCGAGCGCGACCACCTGCGGGTTCGGCGAATAGATGGCCGCGATGCCGGAGCGCGCGACGAGGATGGTCACGCACATCGACGCGGCAAGCCCCATCGCCACCTTGAAGCCCGTGCGCGCGGCACCTCGCGCCTTCTTCGGGTCGCCGGCGCCGAGCCAATAGCTCACGCGGGCACTCGTCGCGATCGCGAGCGACAGCGGCACCATGTACATCACGGCGGCGATGTTCGCGGCGATCTGGTGGGCGGCAGTGGCCGTCGCGCCTTGCCGCGCGATGAACAGCGCCATCAGCGTGAAGGACGTGACCTCGACCATCACGGCCAGCCCGCCGGGGACGCCCAGGCGCGCGAATTCGCCGATCGTCGGCCAGTGCGGGCGCTCGAGCGCAGCCCAGATCGCGTACGGCTTGTACATCTCCCGCGTGCGCACCATCCACAGCGCCAGGAGCACCATGAGCCAGTTCACGCACACAGTGGCCCATGCGCAACCGACCGCGCCTTGCGCGGGCAGGCCGAGCCCGCCGAACACGAACCAGATCGTGAGCGGGACCTTCACGACGAGCGACAGCGCCTGCAGCCATGTGACGAGCTGCGGATGCCCGAGCGCCTGGTTCAGCGTGCTGTACAGGCGAAACAGCAGCGCGGCGGGCAGCGCGAAGATCAGCACGCCGAGATAGCGCATCACTTCGTTCTCGATGCCAGTCGGCACTTCGGTCACGTGCAGCAGCGTGCCGGGGAAGAGGAGCGCCGTCACGCCCACGACGATCCCGAGCAGCGCGAGGTACAGCGCCTGCCGCACCGAACGCCCGAGCTCGTGGTGCTGCTGCGCGCCGTGCAGCTCGGCCCACGTGGGCAGCAGCGCCTGCAGCACGCCGATCAACGCGATGAACACGGTCACGTAGACCGCCGCGCCGACCGACAGCGCTGCCAGCGCCTGCTCGGAGTAGCGGCCCGCGACGATGGTGTCGGTGACGCCGAACGCCATCACGGCCAGCTGGCCCACCAGCACCGTCGTCGCGTGGCGGGCGATGATGCGCAGCTCGGTCACCGCGAATCGGCCCGGCGGTACACGATGACGTTCTCGTCCTTGTCGGACGGGCGATGCACGTTGGCGATCTCACGCCAATGGCGCAGGTCGATGGAGACATGCGCCGCCGGCTGCACGGGCGCGGCGACGAGCAGCCACGGGCACTGCGGCTCGCTGCCGGCGTGACGCAGGTCCATCCCGCCGTGGTAGATGAAGGCCGCGACCTGCGCGCGCGTCAGGCCCAGCTCCTCGACGCAACCCTCGCGATTCACGACGTCGCGCACGTTGTGCACGAGCGGGGTGTAACTGCGCGCGTAATCGAGCGCGGGCAACCACAGCGTCATCAGCAGCAGCCAGCACAGGGCGGTGCCCGATGCCGGCAGCACGAGGCTCTTCCAGATCACCTGCGGATGCCGGCCGGTGCGCCAGCGCACGAGCCAGGCCCATGCGAGCGTGCCCAGCAACGCGACGACGAGCGCCGTCAGCGAGAACGACGGCACGAAACCGGGCGCCAGGCGCGCGACGTTCTGCGCCGGCTTCGCGGGGATGCCGGTGTGCAGCGACAGCCAGATCACCCAGATGGTGATCGCGCACGCGCTGAAGAACAGCAGCGAGAACCAGTCGATGAGCGCCGCGGCGCTGCGGCTGAACGTCGGCAGCGCGAACGCGGCGAGCGCCGCGAGCGCGGGCAGGGCGAGCAGCAGCGAGCGGTCCGATGAAGTCGTGAGCACGGTGGTTGCGATGGCCACGACGACGAACCAGAGCGGCAGCGCGACGTGCCGGCTGGTGAGCTGGCGCCGCCAGCGCCACAACGTCCAGATTGCCAGCGGCCACGCGGGCCAGGTGAACCAGACCAGCAATCGCAGCAACGTCCGGGCCTCGTGCGGGATCCGGTGCCCGAGCCGCCACTGCCACAGGTCGAGCGCCGTCGCGACCGCGGCGGCGACCAGCATCGCAGCCGCGACGAGCGCGGTGCGCACGGCAGGATGGAGCACCACGGCCGGATCGGGATGCCGGTCCAGCACGAGGACGAGGATGCCGCCCAGCGCGAACAGGATCGCGATCGACGGGCCGCCGCTCAGTGCAAGCCCCACGAGCCCCACGAGCAATCCCGCGAACGCATGCCACGGCCGGTAGCGCATGGCGGCGATGCCGAAGAAGGCCAGCGCGGTGAACGCAAGCTGCGCGAGCGACGGTGTCGTCTCGTGCGAGAACTGCGCGAGGCCCAGGCACGCCATCAGCGCGAGCAGGCCGCCGTCGGCGATCGCGCGCGCGTAGTCGGTCGGGCTCGCTTCACCGCCGAAGGCGAACTGCACCGGCTGCGCCTGCGGGCTGCGCGCGAGGTAATAGACGGCGTACCACGTCGCGGCGAGCGTGACGGCGAGCAGCAGGATGAACGGGATGCGCGCGGCGAAGTCCGGCGCGATCCACGACGGCGCGATGCGCATCGCCCATGCGCCCAGCCAGTAGGGCAGCAGCGCGTCGAACTCCGGCGGGTGGCCGAGCAACGTCGGCGACATCCACGACGCCGAGCCGCGCGCCAGCTCGAACATGTAGCCGAAGCCCGTGATGTCCTGGCTCTTCCACGGCCCGCGCCCGACGAAGCCGGGCACCACGTACGCGAGGCAGAACAGCAGGAGCGCAACGCGAGGCAGGCGCCGCACCGCATCCTGCGCAACGATGGCGGGAGTGGGCTGATTCACTAGGGCGCGATTATGTCCGCCCAAAGCCAAAGGGCAGCCGAAGCTGCCCTTTGCGAAGGAGGCGCCCGCAGGCTTATTTCTTGCCGAAGCGGTTGCGGAACTTCTCGACGCGCCCGCCCATGTCGCTCACCGACTTCTGCGTGCCGGTATAGAACGGGTGCGATTCGCTCGAGGTGTCCAGCTTGTACAGCGGCAGCTCGCGGCCGTCGTCGGCCTTGCCGGTTTCCTTCGTCTGCACGCACGAGCGCGTGACGAACTTGAAGCCGTTCGAAAGGTCCACGAAGAGCACTTCGCGGTACGTGGGGTGGATGCCGTCTTTCATGTCCTGTCCTGTCGGTTGCGGCAGCCGGCCGGGCGCGAATGCCCGGCTACTTACCTTCGGGAAAGCCTGAAATTATAACCCGGGAGGGCCGTTTGCGGGAAGAGGGGCCGCCGCCCACACTGCGCGCGCATTCCGCAGCCAAGGAGTATTTCCATGAGCCTCCCGACCCTCGACTTCAGTGGCCTGGCCACAGGCAATTCCGGCGCCCTGGCCACCCAGGGCACTTTCGCCGCCTCGATCGACGTCAACGCGGACGGCTCGCTCGCCGGCACGTGGTCGTTCAGCGGCACGTATCGCGACAACAATCCCGTCTACGGCACCTCCGGCACCGAGCAGGTGTCGGGCACGCTGCAGGGCACCGGCTCGGCGACAGGGCCCTGGGCCGTGACGCTGCTCGGCGCCAACGTGACGATCAACGGGATCACGCTGAGCTACGCCAATGGCCAGTACTCGCTGGCCGTCGACGCCGGTTACCCGATCGACATCGTGGTGAACCTGGGCTACGACGGCACGTACACGTACCACGACGTATTCAATTTCACGGCGCAACTCGCGACGGCCGGGGCGGCACCGGGCGGCGGCACCGCCACCGACGGCGCCGACACGCTCGTGGGCACGCCGCTCGCCGACACGATCTCCGCGCTGGCGGGCAACGACACCGTGTCCGCGGGCGACGGCAATGACACGATCACGGGCGGGCCGGGCGACGACAGCATCGACGGCGGCAACGGCATCGACACCGCGGTGTTCAGCGACGTGCGCGCCGATTACACCGTCACGCAGGCGCCCGGCACGAGCAGCACGTGGACGGTGACGCACAACACGCCGTTCGGCGACGGTACCGACACGCTCGTGAACGTGGAGCGCCTGCAGTTCGCGGACACGAAGGTCGCCATCGACCTGCAGGGCAACGCGGGCGAGGCTTATCGCCTGTACCAGGCCGCGTTCGATCGCGTGCCGGACCTCGGCGGCCTGGGCTTCCAGATGAACGCGCTCGACACGGGCTTCACGCTCGAACAGGTCGCGGGCAATTTCATCGCGAGCCCGGAGTTCCAGGCCACCTATGGCAGCGTCGACAACACGCAGTTCGTGACGCTGCTGTACCAGAACGTGCTGCATCGCGCGCCCGATGCGGGCGGCCTCGCATTCCACTTGAACGAACTGGCCACGGGGCAGACACGGGCCGACGTCCTGATCCACTTCTCCGAGTCGCCAGAGAACCAGGCGAACGTGATCGGGCAGATCCAGGACGGGATGGTGTACGTGTTCTAGGCTGCGCTCGCGTTTCGGACACTGCGCGGGTCGCCGCTGGCCCGCCCTGCGGCGGTCCAGTGAGCTCCCCCTCTACTTCCGTGATCGGGCTACCCGGCATCCGTGGACAGGGCACGCTCGTTGTGCACCACGCGTTGAGCACAACGGCGGCGTCCAGGCTCGGGCCGGTGGATGCCCTCCACCCGCAGGTAAAGGAGGAGCTCGTCATGCGATGCGTAGGCAGCGCATGACGGCGGGGGACACGGAGGGTGGAGGGCATCCGCCGGCCTGAGCCCGCCAGCGGCCTCTGCAAAGACGGTGAAGCGATGAAGCGACTATCAGCCGCCGCGCCGCATCATGTCGAAGAACTCCACGTTGGACTTCGTGGACTTCATGGACTTGAGCACCATCTCCATCGACTCGATCTCGTCCATGTTGTACATGAACTGGCGCAGGATGCGGGTCTTCTGCAGGACTTCGGGGGCGAGCAGCAGTTCCTCGCGGCGCGTGCCGGAGCGATTGAGCTGGATCGAGGGGAAGACGCGCTTTTCGTACAGGCGGCGATCGAGGTGCAGTTCGCAGTTGCCGGTGCCCTTGAACTCCTCGAAGATCACTTCGTCCATGCGCGAGCCCGTGTCGATCAGCGCGGTGGCGATGATGGTGAGCGAACCGCCTTCTTCCACGTTGCGTGCGGCGCCGAGGAAGCGCTTCGGGCGCTGCAGCGCGTTGGCGTCGACACCGCCGGTGAGCACCTTGCCCGACGACGGCACGACGTTGTTGTAGGCGCGAGCGAGGCGGGTGATGGAGTCGAGCAGGATCACGACGTCCTGCTTCAGTTCGACGAGGCGCTTGGCGCGCTCGATCACCATCTCGGCGACGTGCACGTGGCGCGCGGCGGGCTCGTCGAAGGTCGACGCGATGACTTCGCCCTTGACCGAGCGCTGCATGTCGGTCACTTCCTCGGGGCGTTCGTCCACCAGCAGCACCATCATGTAGCTGTCGGGGTAGTTGGCGGCGATCGCGTGCGCGATGTGCTGCATCATCACCGTCTTGCCGCTCTTGGGCGGGGCGACGATCAGCGCGCGCTGGCCCTTGCCGATCGGCGCGATGATGTCGATGATGCGCGACGTGATGTTCTCTTCGGCTTTCAGGTTGTCGCGTTCGAGGCGCATCTGCTCCTTGGGGAACAGCGGCGTCAGGTTCTCGAACATCACCTTGTGCTTGTTGTCCTCCGGGGGGCGGCCGTTGACCTTGTCGAGCTTGGTCAGCGCGAAGTAGCGCTCGCCGTCCTTGGGCGTGCGCACTTCGCCTTCGATCATGTCGCCGGTGTGCAAGTTGAAGCGGCGCACCTGCGAGGGCGAGATGTAGATGTCGTCCGTGCTCGCCGTGTAGCTCGTGTCGGGGCTGCGCAGGAAGCCGAAGCCGTCGGGCAGGATCTCCAGCACGCCGTCCGCGAAGACCTGCTCGCCGGCGCGCGCGCGCTTCTTGATGATCGCGAACATCAGCTCCTGCTTGCGCATGCGGCCGGTGTTCTCGATCTCCAGTTCCTCGGCCTGCTTGAGGACTTCGGAGACGTGCAGTGCCTTGAGTTCGTTCAGGTGCATCGGGGGACTCCTGGGGCGGAGCGTTTCTTGTTGGAATCTCGGGGGAGGCCGTTGGGAGCGAATGCCCCGGCCGGGGAACCCTGGCGCCGGGCGGCTGGTGGCCGTCAGCGCGAGTGGGCAAATTATAGTCAACAAAAAGGGCCCGTGCGGGCCCTTCATCCTTCCTCGTTTACCCGGCCAATCAGCCGAGCTGCTGGTCGAGGAACGCGGTGAGCTGCGCCTTGCTCATGGCGCCCACCTTGGTCGCCGCGAGTTCGCCGTTCTTGAACAGCATCAGCGTGGGGATGCCGCGGATGCCGAACTTGGCGGGAATCTCGCGATTCTCGTCGACGTTCATCTTGGCCACCTGCAGCTTCCCGCCGTAGCTGCCAGCGACTTCGTCGAGGATAGGCGCGATCATCTTGCACGGCCCGCACCACTCCGCCCAGTAGTCCACGAGAACCGGCTTGTCGGACTTGAGCACGTCCTGTTCGAACGTCGCATCGGAAATGTGCTTGATCTGCTCGCTGGCCATGACGGATTTCCTTTCTTCGCGTTGTGCCGCTCGTCGTCGCGGCATGCAGCCGCTACAGTCAGGTCATTGTGTCAGAAACCAAGTCCCCGCAAGGTGCCGGGGCGATGCCTCGGCACGCTATGGACGCGATAGCCCAAACCCATCAAGGCGGCGCGGCGCTCGATGCGCTGATGAGCCGCGTGCGCGATTCGGCCGCGGCGCGCGGCACGCACGTGGCGCGCACCGTCGTGCTCCTGCCGTTCGCGCATTTGCTGCAGCCCGCGCGCGAAGCGTGGGCGCGCCAGGTGCCTGAGGGTTTTTCGCCGCGCCTCGAAACGACCAAGACCTGGAGCAGCGCGGCGGGGTTCGAGCCGGCCGACAACGACGTCACGGGGGATGTCGCGCGCGACCTGCTGGCGGCGCACGGGCTGCTTGTCCGGGCCGGGTTGGGATCGCATGCGGACCTGCTCGCGCCGCGCCTGGTCGAGGCCGCGCACGGCCTCATGGGCGTGGCTTCCGCCATCGAACCTCGCTCGCGGACAGCATGGGCCGCACGCATGCGGGGCGCGATCGCGCCCGGCTTCGACACGCCGCTGCTGTCGCACGAGGGCGCGCTCGCGCACATCGCCATCGAATGGGCCGCGAGCTCCGCGTTCCCGACGGACAACTTGTTCGCGCCCGC
>DATBPW010000088.1:0-4640 GCA_036561125.1 Ramlibacter sp.
ACGTTGATGCCGTCGCCCACCACGTTCGTGCGCGAGTTGATGTCGGAGATGATGCGCACCGGCCCCATGTGCAGCCCGATGCGCACCTGCAGCGCCCGGCGCTGCACGAGCAGGTCGCGCAGCAGCATCGCGGAATCGAGCGCCTCCTCGGGGTCGCCCATGAAGCAGATCGCCGCGCCGTCGCCGGTGTCGATCGCGATTCGCGAGTCCTCGGCCACGGAGCGCAACGACTTGCCGAGCACTTCGTTGAACAGCTTCTTGAGCGCGACCTGGTCGTCGACCGACCGGCGCGAGTAGCCGACGAGGTCGAGGAACATGATCGTGCAGACCATGTTGCGCTTGTTCTGCTGCGCCGGCGACGGCGCGGCGGCGTCCACCGGGATGTCGACCGGCGGCGCGCCCTGCGCCTGCGCGCCCTGGATCGCCGCGCGGAATTCGGCGACGGCCTGCGGCCGCTTGCCTTCGTCGGGGAGCAGCGCCCAGTCGATGGCCTGCAGGAGCGGCTCACCGAACACGCCGGCGTCGGCCAGGCTCGATGCGGGCAGCATCGCGTCCTGCTTCACGCGTGACGCCGCCTCGACCGGCTTGCGCCCGGTGGCCATCCAGTACATCACCGCGCCCATCGAGTAGATGTCGGTCCACGGGCCCTGGTTGCCTTGCGAGTGGTACTGCTCGAACGGCGCGAAACCGGGGCTGACGATGTTCGTCATGTCCTTGTTGGCGGACACGCGGCGCGCGGCGCCGAAGTCGAGCAGCACGGGCGTGCCATCGGCGCGCACGTAGATGTTGTCCGGCTTGATGTCGCGATGCAGGAAGCCGCTCTTGTGCACGGCCTCGAGCCCGTCGAGCAGCGGCAGCACCATCGCGAACACCGTCTTCTGCGACACCGGCGTGTTCTGCGGCAGCCAGCGCTTGAGCGACAGCCCCGATTCGTACTCCATCACGATGTAGGCCGTGCCGTGCTCGCGGAAATAACGCAGCACGCGCACGATGTTCGGGTGGCGGAAAGTGGCCAGGGCGCGCGCCTCGTCGAGGAAGCGCTCCAGGCCCCATTCGTACTGGCCGCGCTGGTCCGGGCCGCGCACGCGCACGACGTTGTCGGGCCCGCGCGTGACGAGGTCGCTCGGGAAGTATTCCTTGATCGCGACGGGCAGCTGCAGGTTGCTGTCGCGCGCGAGGTAGGTGATGCCGAAGCCGCCGCCGCCGAGCGGCCGTTCGATCACGTAGTCGGCGAGCCCGAGGCCGGGCGGCAGCGAGGCCGCATCGCCCTCGGGATCGGGCGCGCCGGCTGCGGGGGTGGCGTCGCCGGACATCGGCGCCTTACTGGTCGCCGATCATCTGCATGGCCTTCTCGAGGCTGCGACGCATGCGGTTGAACGAGCTGCCGAGCACGGCGACTTCGTCCTTGCCCTTCGTGTCGAACTCGGGCTCGTCGAAGTCGCCGGTGGAGATCTTGTCCGCCGACTGCGACATGCGGCGGATCGGCCGCACGATCAGCCACGACAGCATGACGTTCAGGACGACGAAGACGATGACGAACACCGCCGCGAGCGAGGCCATGAACGTGTTGAAGGCCGCTTCGGCCTTGCGGAACGGCACCTGCATCGGCACGGTGACCAGTTGCGCGCCCACGATCTCGTTGTGCTTCCACCCGAACCCGTTGGCCTCGCCGTAGATCTTGAGCATCGTGGGCGGCGCTTCGGCGGCCGTGTTGTGGCACTGCAGGCACGCGGCGTTGGTGATCTGGATCGGCTTGGCGATGAACAGGCTGCGGCCCAGCGACGTCTGGCGCTCGGCGACGATTTCCTTGACCGAGGCATCGTTGCGGAACTTGTTCACCACGTCGGCTTCCCAGTCGACGGTGCGGTCGCGCGGGTTGGTGGGATTGAGCGTTGCTTCCTTGTAGCTGTAGTCGCTGTATTTCTTGCGCAGCGTGTTGATCGTTTCGGTGGCCGCGTACGCGGGCACGGTCTGCGGCAGGAAGACTTCGTCGAGTTGCTTGATCAGGTGCGGGCGGATCTGGTCGACCGTGTACGAGCGCACGGCGCTGGCGGCCTCCAGCATCAGGCGCGCGTCGCGCACGACCTCGTCGCGGGCGTTGTCCAGCAGCAGTTCGCGCGAAATGAAGCCCGCGGCTGCGAACCCGGCGATGAAAACGACGACCAGGACCAGGTTGAATTTGAGTCGCAGCCCCATCGCTCGCCCCTTCGTTCTTGGTGCAGGCCATTTTATACATGGGCCATCCGCGGCAGCACCTCATAATTCCGTGATGTCCTCCGCGAAAGTCCTCTTTGGATTCCATGCCGTCGGCGTGCGGCTGAAAACCGCGCCGCAATCCGTCCTCGAGATCTATGCGGACCCCACGCGCAAGGACGCGCGCATGCGGCAGTTCCTCGTGCGCGCGCAGGAAGCCGGCGTGCGAATCATCGAAGCGGACTCGATGCGGATCGCGAAACTCGCCGGCACACACGGCCACCAGGGCGTCGCCGCGCGCGTGGAACCCGTGAAGGACACGCGTTCGCTGGACGACCTGCTCGACGGCGTCACCGGCCCGCCGCTCGTCCTCGTGCTCGACTCGGTCACGGACCCGCACAACCTCGGCGCTTGCCTGCGGGTCGCGGATGGCGCGGGCGCGCATGCGGTGATCGCGCCGAAGGACCACGCCGTGGGCATCAACGCCACCGTCGCCAAGGTGGCGAGCGGTGCCGCGGAAACGGTGCCGTACTTCATGGTGACGAACCTCTCTCGCACGCTGGGCGAATTGAAGGAACGCACCATCTGGTGCATCGGGACGAGCGACGACTCCCCGAAGACGCTGTACCAGGCCGATTTGAAAGGCCCGTGCGCGATCGTGCTCGGCGCCGAAGGCGCGGGCCTGCGCCAGCTCACGCGCAAGACCTGCGACGAGCTCGTGGGCATCCCGATGCACGGCGCCGTCGAGAGCCTGAACGTGTCGGTCGCGGCGGGCGTGTGCCTGTACGAAGCGTTGAGGCAGCGCTCGTGAATCAAGTCAATTCCAACGAGGAGTGGTGACGATGAAATTTCTTGTGGTGATGATTGCGTTGCTCCTCGCGTGCGCGGCCGGCGCCGCGGAACGTGCGATCGATCGCGAGGTGATCGTGCCCGCCAACGTCGACCAGGTCTGGCAGGCGTGGACGACGAGCGAGGGCATCAAGACCTTCTTCGCGCCCGACGCCAACGTCCAATTGCGCGTGGACGGGCCCTTCGAAGTCTTCATCAACCCCTATGCGAAGCCCGGGATGAAGGGCGCGGACGGGATGCGCATCATCGGCTTCCAGGACCGGAAGATGCTGTCGTTCACCTGGAATGCGCCGCCGCACCTGCCGCAGGCGCGCGCGAACCGCAGCATCGTCATCCTCCGGTTCGAGCCCGCCGGCGAGAACCAGACGAAGCTCACGTTGCACCACGTGGGCTGGGGCGACGGTGGCGAATGGGACCAGGCGTTCGATTACTTCTCCAAGGCGTGGCCCAACGTGCTGGCCAGCCTGCAGCAGCGCTTCACCACCGGGCCCGTCGACTGGACCGAGTGGCTGCAGAAGATGAAGGCCATGCAATGAGGGCGGCGACTGCGTGCGCGTGATCGTCGCCCCGGGCATCACGCTCGAGCCGCAAGTCGAGTCGCATGCGCCCGCGCTGTTCGCGGTGCTGCGCGACCCGGCGATCTACGAGTACGAGAACGAGCCGCCCGCATCGCTGGAGTGGCTGCAAAAGCGCTTCAGGCGGCTGGAGTCGCGGGCCTCGCCCGACGGCGCCCAGCAATGGCTCAACTGGGTCGTGCGACTCGACTCGGGTGAAGTCGCGGGCTACGTGCAGGCGGCCGTGCACGGCGACGGCCGCGCCTCCGTCGCTTACGTGCTGGGCAGCCGCTTCTGGGGCCAGGGCATCGCGTCACGGTCGGTGCGCGCGATGATCGGCGAGCTGCGCGCCAGGCACGGAGCGGGCCGGTGCGTCGCGGTGCTCAAGTCGGTGAACGGGCGATCGCTTCGATTGCTGCAGCGCCTCGGTTTCGCGCCCGCCGCGCCGGACGAACACGGCGTCGAACTCGAACCCGGCGAGATGATGATGGTGCTGGCCGCTACAGCCAGCCCATCCACCCGATGATGCCCCCCGCGGCGAGCAGCCACAGCAAGTGCAGGCGCGTGCGCAGCACGACGACCATCGTGGCAATCGTGATCGCCCACGCCGGCCAGTGGCGCATGCTGTAGTCGCTGCCCGTCGCGAGGATCCAGCCCGTCGCGACCAGCAACGCGACCACGATCGGCGCCATGCCCAGCTTGAATGCGCGGACGCCGCGCAGTTCGCGGTTCTCGTGGCCCCAGCGCGCCGCGAAATACGTGAGCGTCGTGCTGGGCAGGATGCAGCCAAGCAGCGCGAGCAATGCGCCGGCGAACGCGAGGGCGATGCCGCCCGCATTCAAGCCGACGTTCCAGCCGAAGAGCGCGACGAACAGCACGTTCGGCCCCGGCGCGGCCTGGCCGATCGCGACCGAGGCGCTGAACTGGCTGTCGGTGAGCCATGCACGCTCGTCGACGAAGTAGCGGTGCATGTCGGGCACCGTCGTGATCGCACCGCCCACCGCCAGCAGCGAGAGCATCGCGAAATGCACGAAGAACGCGAGC
>DATBPW010000089.1:0-2325 GCA_036561125.1 Ramlibacter sp.
CCCGGCGCCGTCCCACTCGATCGTGAGCATGCCGCCGCGCGTTTGGACGTCGACACGCTGGTCGAGCTTGCCCAGGCGAATGCCTGCCACGACGGCGGCGCAGGCACCGGTGCCGCACGCGAGCGTTTCGCCCGCGCCCCGCTCCCACACGCGCAGGCGCACGTGCGAGCGGTCGACAATCTGCAGGAAGCCGGCGTTGACGCGATTCGGGAAGCGCGGATGGTGCTCGATGGCGGGGCCTTGCGTGCGCACCGGTGCGGCGTCGACATCCGGCACCTCCTGCACCGCGTGCGGGTTGCCCATCGAGAGCACCGCCACGGCGATCATCGCCTCGCCCGCATCGGCGCCGAGCGCGAGGTGCCACTTGTGCCAGCCGCCTTCGTGGATCGGCTCGAGGCCCGCGGCGTCGAACGGAACTTGCGCCGGCTCGAACACCGGCGCACCCATGTCGACGGTGACGCGGCCATCGGAATCCAGCCGCGGCTCGATCACGCCCGACAACGTGCGCACGCGCACCATGCGCTTGTTCGTCAGGGCCTTGTCGACCACGTAGCGCACGAAGCAGCGCGCGCCGTTGCCGCACTGCTCGACCTCGCCGCCGTCGGCGTTGTGGATCGCGTATTCGAAATCGATGCCCGCGCCGGGCGACGGGCGCACCGACAGGACCTGGTCCGCGCCCACGCCGAAATGGCGGTCGGCCAGCCAGCGGTACTGCGCGGGCGCCAGGCCCAGGGGCGACTTCGTCTCGTCGAGCACGACGAAGTCGTTGCCCGCGCCCTGCATCTTCGTGAAGCGGATGCGCATGGCGCGATTATGGGAGGGATTGCGCCCAAAGCCGATAATCGTCCGCATGGTTCGACCTTCCCAGTTGTTGCATCCGCAACGCGAGCCCGTCACCCCCCGGCCCGCCGCCACGGTCCTGCTCCTGCGCGACGCGCCGCAGGGCGTCGAAGTCCTGATGACGCGCCGCTCGGCGAAGGCCAGCTTCGCGCCGGGCGCGTTCGTGTTTCCCGGTGGCGTGATCGACGCGGGCGAAACCCCCGTCGAAGCCGCCGTGCGCGAGACGATGGAGGAACTCAGCGTGCGCGTCGCGCCCGACAGCTTGAGCGTGCTCGCGCGCTGGATCACCGACCGCGACTTGCCCAAGCGCTTCGACGTCTCGTTCTTCGTCGCACGCATGCCCGAAGGCCAGGTGCCGGTGGCCGATGAGGCCGAGCAGTTCGAGCCGGTGTGGGTGCGCCCCGCCGACGCGCTCGCGCGCCACGAAGCGGGCGACTTCTTCATGATCTTCCCGACGATCCGCACGCTGCAGCGGCTCGCGAAGTTCGACGGCGTCGACGCGGTGCTGGCGGCCTGCTCCGGCGGCGAGCCGCTGTGGACCAGCTGCCCGCGCGCGGGCTTCGTGGCCGGCGCGGACACGCGCTACATGGAACACGACATGGCCTACGGCGAGCTCGCGCTCGTCAGCCCCGATGGCCAGCTCGTGCACCCCCTCGACTGGGTCAGCGACCAGCCGGTGCCGCTGCTGAAGAACGTCATGCGCGTGACCGCGCCGAATCCCGGCGTGATGACCGGGCCGGGCACGAACAGTTATCTCGTGGGCGACCCGAACACCGGCTACATCGCGATCGACCCGGGCCCGAACGAACCCGAACATATCGACCGGCTCTGGCGCGCCGCGGGCGGGGACATTCGCTTGATCCTGTGCACGCACTCGCATCCGGACCATTCACCGGGCGCACGTCCGCTGCAGGCGCTGTGCAAGGACAAGCCGCCGATCCTCGGTCTCGCGTCGAAGCCGACAGCGCGCGCGGCCAGCGAGTTCCGGCCCGACCGCGAGATCGCCGACGGGCAAGAGGCTTTCGTCGAAGGCGGCGGCGTGCGCCACACCTTGCGCGCGATCCACACCCCCGGCCATGCCGCGAACCACACCTGCCTCGTCCTCGTGGAAGACGCGCTTCTCTTTTCAGGCGACCACGTCCTGAACGGCAGCACGACGATCGTCGATCCGCCCGACGGCGACATGACGGAGTACATCGAATCGCTGGACAAGCTGCTCGCTGCGTGCGCGCACCACGGCATCGAATTCATCCTGCCTGCGCACGGCCACGTGCTGGGCTTCGCGCCGCAGGCCATCGCGCAGCTGAAATCGCACCGGCTGGCGCGCGAAGCGAAGGTCGTCGCCGCGATGCGCGCGAAACCCGCGGGGTCGATGGAAGACTGGGTGAAGATCGCCTACGACGACGTGCCGCCGCGCATGTGGCCCGTGGCGCAGCGCTCGCTGCTCGCGCACGTGCAGCGGATCGAAGCGCTCGGCTTGCTCTA
>DATBPW010000090.1:0-1605 GCA_036561125.1 Ramlibacter sp.
CAGTACCGCAACATCAAGGTCGTGCAGATGAGCGGCTGGATCATGACCACGCTCACCGAGGCCCGCAACCGCGCCGACGTCTTCGTGATCGTCGGCAGCGACGTGCACAAGCTGCACGGGCGCTTCTTCGACCGCATCGTCTGCCCGGGGCATTCGATGTTCGACGACGTGCCCAAGAAGCGCGACGTCATCTTCATCGGCGAGGGCCTCGACACCTCGGGCGCCAAGGGCGACCGCATCGGCGAGGTCATCAACCTGCAGTGCCCCAACGACCGCCTGACGGAGGTGCTGGGCGCGCTGCACGCGCGCTTGCGTGGCTTGCCCGTGCAGGCGCGCGACGCAGCGCCGCAGAAGCGCGGCGGTCTGCTTTCGTCGCTGCTGCCGTCAAAGGACGGAGGGTCGGCGCCGGAAGTTGCCGGCGTGAAGTTGTCCGACATCGACAGAGTGGCCGAAAAGTGCAAAGCCGCACACTATTCGGTGTTCGTGTGGGCGCCGCCGGGGTTGAGCTTCGCCCAGGCCGACCTCGCCGTCCTGCTCACCTCCGAGATTGTCAAGGAGCTGAACGTCACGACGCGCTCCGCCGGCCTTTCGCTCGGCGGCAACGAAGGCGCCCCGAGTGCCGCTTCCTGCGCAACGTGGCAGACGGGATTCCCGCTGCGCGTGAGCTTCGCCAACGGCAAGCCGGAATACGATTCCTACCGCTACGCCATCGGCCGCATGCTCACCGAGGGCGAAGGCGATCTGCTCACCTGGGTCTCCTCCTTCAATCCCGACATCGCGGTCCCGGCCACCAAACTGCCGACGATCGTGCTCGCCACGCCCGGCCTGCGCATGGCCCAGCCGCCAACCGTGTTTATTCCGGTCGGCACACCGGGCGTCGATCACGCGGGCTGCATGGTCCGTTGCGACAACGTCGTATCGTTGCCGCTCAAAAATCTCGGCCGCGCGCAGCTTCCGCGTGCAGCCGACATGCTCGCCGCCATCGAAGCGGCCCTCTGAACGCGAGCTCCATTCGATGATGATCAAGCTGACGGGCGGAAAACTATACGACCCTGCCAATGGCGTGAACGGCGAGGTGCGCGACATCTACATAGCCGACGGCCGCGTCGTGGCGCCGACGCCGGAAGCGCGCATCGACCAGGAGTACAATCTCCGCGGCAAGGTCGTCATGGCGGGCGCCATCGACCCGCACACCCACATCGGCGGCGGCAAGGTCACGATCGCGCGCACGCTGATGCCGGAGGACCACGAGCACGACGAGGTCGCGCACACCGCGCTCACGCGCGCCGGCACAGGGCATGCGCTGCCCTCCACGATGATTACCGGCTATCGCTACGCCGAGATGGGCTACACCGCCTGCTTCGAACCCGCGATGCTGCCGGCCAACGCGCGCCAGGCGCATCTCGAGCTGGGTGACACGCCGCTCCTCGACAAGGGCGCGTTCGTCATGCTCGGCAGCGACGACTTCATGCTGCGCTCGATCGCGGAAAAGCGCGACTTCCAGCAGATCAAGGACTACATCGCCTGGACCATGCACGCCGCGCAGGCGATCGCCGTGAAGGTGGTCAATCCCGGCGGCATCAGCGCCTTCAAGTTCAACCAGCG
>DATBPW010000091.1:0-7527 GCA_036561125.1 Ramlibacter sp.
CCGGCTTGCTGGGCGCGCGCCCCGAGCATGCGCACATCGGCCCGCACCATCTCCTGAGCCTCGCGGCGGGGGCGCTGCTGGCCACCGCGTTCATGCACTTGCTGCCCGAGGCGTTCGAAAGCCAGGTCACCGCGCAGGCGCTCTTCACGACATTGCTCGTCGGCCTCGTCTTCTTCTTCCTGCTGGACAAGGCCGAGCTGTGGCACCACGGGCACGAACATCACCAGCCGCCGGATGCGCACGAGCACGACCACGCCACGCATGCGCCCGCGCATGATCACGCTCCTCGCCTGCGCGCCGGCGGCTGGAGCGTGCTCACCGGCGACAGCCTGCACTGCTTCGGCGACGGCGTGTTGATCGCGTCCGCGTTCGTCGCGCAGCCGCGGCTCGGGTGGGTGGCCGCGGTGGCGGTGCTCGCACACGAAGTGCCGCATCACATCGGCGATCTCGCGGTGATGCGGATGGCGAGCGCGAACCGCCGCGCGGCGCTCGTGAAGGTGTCGCTCGCGGGTGCGGTCACCGTGATCGGCGGCGTCGCGGGTTACGCGTTGCTCGATCGCGTGCACGGCGCGCTGCCGTATTTCCTGGTCGTCGCGAGCAGCAGCTTCATCTACGTGTCGCTCGCCGACCTCATCCCGCAATTGCAGCGGCGGCTCACCGCACGCGAAACGGCGGTGCAGGTGATCTGGCTGCTCGCGGGCATCGTGCTCGTCACGCTCGCGAGCCGGCTCGCGCATCCATCGACCTGAAGGACCGGGCGCGCGCGGCGACGGCCGAGCAGTCCTACATGCCATCGGTTCCCGTCCGACAAGCGTGTCGGTGCCACAGGAATAACGTTGGTGCGTGCAGCCGACGCCGCGTTGTTGTCATGCGCGCTCGGCCGGCCCTTCCATCGACACAGGAGATCGCGCAATGGCATCACGTGACTACGACGACAACGGCAACCGCAACCAGGCCAGCCAATCGAACGACACCCCCAACGACCGCGGCCATGGCTGGGGCAGCGAATCGCGCGGCACCTCGTCGCAAGGATCGCAAGGCGAGCCTTACGGCCAGCGCTCGGGCGGCTACGGCAGCGGACAGGACAGCCACGGCTACGGTCGCGGCACCGGCGGCTCCGACTGGGGCCAGGGCTCGTCGCGCGGCGGCGAATACGGCGGCTACGGCGGTGAGTTCGCGGGCCGCGAACAGCACTACGGCCGCCAGCAAGGCGGACAAGGGTATGGCGGCGGCTCGCAAGGCTACGGCGGTGGCCAAGGCAGCTGGGGTGGCCAGAGCGGCGGCGGCGACTGGGGCTCGCAAGGCCGCGGCTACGGCGGCATGCAAGGCGGCTACAGCGGCCAGGGCGGCTCGGGGCAACACATGCAAGGCGGCACGTACGGCCAAGGCAGTTATGGCCAGGGCGGTTACGGGCAAGGCGGGTACGGCCACTCCGGCGGCTACAGCGGCAGCCCGGGCGGGCAGCAAAGCGGCTACGGCGGATTCGACAGCTACCGCAGCGGGCAGGGCCAGCAGTACGGTGGCAACGACGGCATGGGCGGCCAGTACGGCGGCGGCTCGGGCCAGAACTACGGCTCGCAGGGCGGCATGTCGCAGGGCTACGGCCAACAGGGTTTCGGCGGCGGCCATCACTTCGATCACGACTACCAGCAATGGCGCGAAGAACAGATGCGCAGCCTGGACAACGACTACCACTCGTGGCGGCAGGACCGTTACAAGAAATTCGCCGACGAGTTCAACAGCTGGCGCGCGAGCCGCAGCGGCGGTCAGGGCCAGAACGACACGTCGTCGACCACCGGCAGCGGCGGCTCGGGCAGCACCTCGTCGACCAAGACGAAGTGAGGCGGCATGGAGAAACGCACATGCAACTGAAAACCCTCGCGGTGCTCGTCGCACTCGCCATCGGCCCAGGCTGGGCGGCGGCGCAAGGCGCGCCGAAGAGCTCTGGCGCGGCGTCGAGCGATTCGTCGATGACCGGCGGGCGCGCGGCGCCCGCGGTGCAGCCAGCCACCAACAAGGACGACAAGCTCTCGCGCAGCGACCGCAAGTTCATCGAGGACGCGGCCGGCGACGGCATGTACGAAGTGCAGGCCGCGCAGATCGCGGCGTCGAAGGCGCGCAGCCCCGACGTCAAGAGTTTCGCGAGCAAGATGGTGGGCGACCACCAGAATGCGAACAACGATCTCGTGCAGATCGCCAACGCGAAGAAAGTCGAGCTGCCCACCGCGCCACCGCGCGGCAAGCGGCACGAGATCGAGACGCTCGGCAAGAAGAGCGGCGCCGGCTTCGACAAGCTCTTCGTGAAGGCGTCGGTCAGCGACCACGAGAAGGACGTGAAGAAATTCGAGAAGGCCGCCGGCAAGGTGCAGGACCCGGACCTGAAGGCCTGGGTGCAGAAGACCTTGCCGGTGTTGCGCGAGCATCTCGCGATGGCGCGCCAGCTCGAAGGCAACGAGAACAGCGCCGCCGCGATGGGCAGTCGCTGACGTGGGGTGCCGCCAGCTTATTGCGCCGAATACCCGGTGACCCGCCACTTGCCGTCCGGCTCGTGCACGGTGGTCACCACTTCGGCGACTTCGCGATTGGCAAACTTCGTCTGGAACACGACGGTGACGTATTCGCCGTCGGGCTGCCCTTGCAGCGTCGTCTTGAACGCCGTTTCGACGGGCTTGCGCTCCACGAACGCACCGAGCGGTTCGCGCACCTTCGGGATCGCGTCCATCCACGTGCCCAGTGCCACCTTGCTGCGGAACACCGCGCCGGTCGTTTCCCACGCGCGGCCCCAGTCCTTGCGATCGAGCAGCAAGAGCCAGCCCTGCGCTGCGAGGCTCGCGTCCGCTTCCCTGGCTTTCGTATCGGACGTCGATGTCGCAGCGGGCTGCGCGGCGCTCGAGGCGAGCGGCGTGGCTTGTGCGAATGCAGGCGACGCCAGCGCCGCGGCGAGCGCGCCGAGCGCGACAGTTCTTTTCATGGACATGGGACGAGTCTAGCGCCCCGAAGTTCCTCGGCCGTTCACACGCCGAGCACCTGACGCATCAGGCGCGCGTTCACCTGGCCCTGGTCCTCGTAGTTCGTGTTGAACAGGATGTGCATCGCGTCGACTTGCGCGGCCACGTGGCGGATCTCGGGCACCATCGCCGCGAGCTCGTCGGCCGAATACCAGTAGTTGAAGCGGCTCGACGAGCTTTCGGCCTTGATGTTCCACGTGCCCGCGTTGCGCCCGTGCAGGCGCAGCAGCGCGAGCCTGGGCGTGGTCGCATCCCACACGCAAGGCACGGTGTTGGCGAAACCCTGCGGCGCATCGACGATCGTGTGCGCCACCCCGAGTTCGCGCTCGAACGCGATGGTTTTTTCGAGATGTTCCGCGTCGAACCAACTCTTGTTGCGGAATTCGACCGCGAGCTGGTGGCCCTGCATGGTCTCCACGCAATGCCGCACGTGCGCCATGCCGTCGCGATTGCGGATCAGCCACGGCGCGAACTGGAAATGCACCGCCCCCAGCTTGCCCGCGCTCTTCAGCGGCGCGAGTGCTTCGATGAAGCGCCGCCACAGTTCATCGCGAATCTCCTGCGGCACGTCGCGCCAGTACAGCGTCTTCGGCGGATTCGGCCCGAGCGCCAGCTGGATGTCCTTGTGCAGCACGGCCGGCTGCGTCTGGTGGCCGGTGAAGAGGCGAAACGCTTTCACGTTGAACACGAAGCCCGGCGGCGTGCGCTCGGCCCACAGCTGCGCGTTCTGCGGCGTGGGCATGCCGTAGTAGCTCGAATCGACTTCGACCAGCGGGAATTGCGACGCGTAAAAGCGCAGGCGCGCTTCGGCTGTCTTGCAGTCCGCCGGGTAGAAGCGGCCGCATTCGAGCAGCGTCTTGTCGGTCCACGACGCCGAGCCTATGAGGATCCGGGTCACTGTAATAATATACAGCCATGCGCAGTGGAGTTTCATGACCGAGCTCAATCCCGAGCAGCAAGCCGCCGTCGACCACGGCATCGCCGACGGCGACACGCGGCCCTTGCTCGTCATCGCCGGCGCGGGTTCGGGCAAGACCAACACGCTCGCCCATCGCGTGGCGAACCTCATCCGCCACGGCGCCGATCCGCAGCGCGTCCTGCTGCTCACGTTCTCGCGGCGCGCGGCGCAAGAGATGGAGCGGCGCGTCGGCTCGGTGCTGCAGCAGGCGCTGCAACTGCCGCCCACGCAACCGCTGCCGAACTTGCCGTGGTCGGGCACCTTCCACTCGATTGGCGCGCGGCTGCTGCGCGAGTACGCGGCGCGCATCGGCCTGGACGATTCGTTCACCATCCACGATCGCGGCGACGCCGAAGACCTGATGGGCATGGTGCGCCACGACATCGGCCTGTCCGGGACGAAGAACCGCTTCCCGCTCAAGGGCACGTGCGTGGGCATCTACTCGCGCGTGCTCAACACGCGCGACCCGCTGGGCAAGGTGCTGCAGGACATCTACCCGTGGTGCGTGCAGTGGGAAGCCGAACTCAAGAAGCTCTTCGGTGCCTACGTCGAAGCCAAGCAGTCGCAGGACGTGCTCGACTACGACGACCTGCTGCTGTTCTGGTCCGAGATGATGTCGGAGCCGGCGCTGGCGCAGGAGATCGGCGAGCGCTTCGACCACGTGCTGGTCGACGAGTACCAGGACACGAACCGGCTGCAGGCCGACATCCTCGTCGCGACGAAGCCGAGCGGGCGGGGCGTGACGGTCGTCGGCGACGACGCGCAGAGCATCTATTCGTTCCGCGGTGCGACGGTGCGCAACATCCTCGACTTCCCGCACCAGTTCGCGCAGCCCGCGCGCATCGTCACGCTCGAGCGCAATTACCGCAGCACGCAGCCCGTGCTCGATGCGAGCAACTCGGTGATCGCCGCGGCGCGCGAGCGCCACGCCAAGGACCTGTGGACCGACAAGGCCTCCAGCCATCGCGCGCAGTTGCTGCTGGTGCCCGACGAGGCGCAGCAAGCGCGCTGGGTCGCGGACGAAGTGCTGCGCCATCGCGAAGCGGGCACCAAGCTCAAGGCGCAGTCGGTGCTGTTTCGCACGAGCACGCACAGCGCGGCGCTCGAGCTGGAGCTCGCGCGCCGCAACATCCCGTTCGTGAAATTCGGCGGCCTGAAATTCCTCGAAGCCGCGCACGTGAAGGACATGCTCGCGATCCTGCGCTTCGCGGAGAACCCGCGCGGGCGCATGGCGGGGTTTCGCGTGCTGCAGCTCATTCCCGGCGTGGGGCAGGCCACGGCCACGCGCTTGCTCGACGCGATGGGCGAAGCGGCCGATCCCGTCGATACCTTGCGCACGTTTGCACCGCCTGCCAACGCCAGCGAGGAATGGTCGCAGTTCGCGCAGCTGTATCTCGAGCTGCGCGAGAAGAGCCTGGCGTGGCCCGCCGACATCGAGCGCGCGAAGACGTGGTACGTGCCGCACCTCGAACGGCTGCATGACGACGCGCCGGTGCGCAAGCTCGATGTCGATCAGCTGACGCGGCTGGCCACAGGCTACGCAAGCCGCGAGCGCTTCCTGACGGAGTTGACGCTCGATCCGCCGCAATCCACCAGCGACCAGTCGGGCGTGCCGCACCTCGACGAGGACTACCTCATCCTGTCCACCATCCACAGCGCCAAGGGGCAGGAGTGGCGCTGCGTTTATGTGCTGAACGTCGTGGATGGCTGCATCCCTAGCGACATGGCCACCGGCACGACGGAAGAGATCGAGGAAGAGCGCCGGCTGCTGTACGTGGCGATGACGCGCGCCAAGGAACACCTCCACCTTGTGATCCCGCACCGCTTCTACGTCACGCAGCAGACGGGCGACCGCCACATGTACGCCGCGCGCACCCGCTTCATCACGGACGCGATGCTCGAGCGTTTCGAGCAGGTGACCTGGCCCGTGGCCGATGCGCAATCAACCTCGCCAGCCCAGCCGCAAGCGCCAGTGATGCAGGTTCGCGCGCGCGCCCGCGCCGCGTGGCGCTGAAACACTTCCAACATTTGCGAACAACGATGGCACAGCCGCGGCGCGCGGCGGTCCAATCGGCTCATGAATCCGAAAGCTCTTGTGCATGCGGGCGCGTTCGCGGCCGCGTTGGGCCTGCTCGCGGGCTGTTCGTTCGTGGCACCGGACATGCGCATGGGCGCCGCGCCCGCACCCGCGCACGTCGACGCGACGCCGTTCACCGCCGTCGAACGGCGCTTCGTCACGCGCATCGCGACGCGCAACGTGTACGAGATCGAAGTGTCGAAGCTCGCGCAGGAGAAGGCGCTCAGCCCGCCCGTGCGCGACTTCGCGCAGACGATGGTGGACCACGATTCGCGCATGAACGACGAGCTGGTCGCGATCATGAGCGCGCACGGTGTCGCGCCGCCCAAGGGCCTGCCCGCGGATCGCGCGACCAAGCTGCATCGCCTCGCGGCGCTGCCCCGCAGCGACGCGTTCGACAACGGCTACATCCGCGTCGTCGGCATCGAGGACCACCGGGCAGCGATCGCGATGTTCGAGAAGGCGCGCCGCGAAGTGCGCGACCGCGAGCTGCGCGCGTACATCGACCGTTCGCTCACGATTTTGCGCACGCACCTGCAGATGGCGCAGGCGGTGGCGGGTGGCATGTCGGGGTGACAGGGCTGGCAGCGCTTTCTTTTAGGTCATTGCAAATGCCCAGATTGGGTATTAAAATGCCCAAAATGGGTACGAGCCGCCGCGACACCTCCCCGCCGCCTCCCGCAAGCCTCGCCTCCGCATTGTTCGGCGGCACGCAGCAGCGCGTGCTCGGGCTGCTGTTCGGCCAGCCCGACCGCAGTTTCTACGCGACCGAACTGATCGCGCTGGCACGCGCGGGCTCCGGCTCCGTGCAGCGTGAGCTGGCCCGCCTGGAACAAAGCGGGCTGGTCACCGTGCGCGCCGTCGGCAACCAGAAGCACTACCAGGCCAATCCCGCATCTCCGATTTATGAGGAGCTGTGCGGCATCGCACGCAAGACCGTGGGCATCGCGGAGCCATTGCGCACGGCATTGGCGCCGCTGAAAGATCGCATCAAGGCGGCCTTCGTGTTCGGCTCGATAGCCAAGCAAACCGACACTGCCGCCAGCGACATCGACCTGATGATCGTCAGCGACACGGTCGAGTTCCCCGACGTGATCCTGGCCTTGCAGCCTGTGGAGCAGGGGATCGGCCGCGAAATCAATCCCGTGATCTACACGGCGAAGGAACTGACGCAGCGCGCCAGGAACGACAACGGCTTTTTGAGCCGCGTGCTGCAGCAACCCAAGGTCTGGCTGTTCGGAAGCGAAGATGACATCGGCGTTTGAAAATCTGTGCGGCCCCAACAAGCCGCTGCGCGCCGAGCCGCCGAGCGCGAAAGAGTTCGCCGGGCTGCGCGACATGGGCCTCGCGAAACTTGCAGACTCGCGCAGGAAGGGGCTCGCACTTGAGAGCCAGTTCGACCTCGCGTACAACGCAGCGCACGCTTTGTGCCTCGCCGCACTGCGCTGGCACGGCTACCGGTCCAGTAACCGCTACATCGTCTT